>CAMOQI010000044.1 GCA_946622835.1 uncultured Candidatus Melainabacteria bacterium | reverse complement strand
GCATAATCTTTCCATTTTTTTAAATTGATGTCGCTGTATTTGGTCGTTTTAATGTCAGGTTGTTTTACAACCTGCAAATCAGTGTTCTTTTGGGGTTTTAATTTTAAATTTGATGTTGCTTTTCTTACCAAAACAGCCTCCAACGATAGTGAGATTCTTCGGCTCATACGTCATTTCCGAGCGAAGCGAAGAATCTCATTAAATATCGCCTCAGAATGACGGTTTGTACTAAAAAAGTACAAATATATCGTATAGAAATGTTAAGATTTTGTAATCAAACAATTAGAGGATTTTGTGATAATATATTGGTAGGTTTGTATGATTTAGGGATGAAAAATGTCAAGGATAAAACAATTATCAAAACATTTGATTAACCAAATAGCGGCAGGTGAAGTTATTGAGCGTCCCGCATCTGTTGTTAAAGAACTTGTGGAAAATTCCGTTGATGCCGGAGCTAAAATTGTCAGCATTGATGTGAATAATGAGTGTCGTGATATTCGTGTCGCGGATAACGGCTCGGGGATTCATCCTGATGATATTGTGCTTGCGTTTTCAAAACATGCCACAAGTAAAATTCAAAATGATGAAGATTTATTTAATATTCATACATTAGGTTTTAGAGGAGAAGCTTTAGCAAGTATTATTTCTATATCAAAGCTTACCTGTACGACAAGAACAAAAGATTTTGAAACAGGAACTAAAGTAAAATGCGAAAATTCTGAAGTGTCCAAAGTTGAAACAGGTTGTGCCATCGGTACAATTATGGATATAAAAGATTTATTTTATAATATCCCAGCCAGATTAAAATTTTTGAAAAGTTCAAATACGGAATTTTCATATATACAAGAAATTGTTCAATCTATTGCTCTGTCACATCCTGAGGTTTCTTTTGAATTAAAAAAACAAGGAAAAACCGTATTCAAAACCACAGGGCAGAATAATCTTGTTCAAACTGTTAAAGAAATTTTTTCATCGGATGTTGCAAACAGTCTTAAGAAAGTTTTAAAAACCGATTCTACAGACGGATTGAAGATAAGCGGATATGTAAGTACCCCTGATTTTACACGTTCAAGCAAAAAAAATTATCATATCTATATAAATTCAAGAACCGTAAAATGTCCGGTATTCCAAAAAGCTATTGATACGGTATATAAACATTTGACTTCAAACAGTAAATACCCTTTTGTCGTTTTGAATCTTGAAATTCCACCGTCGGATGTTGATGTAAATGTTCATCCGACAAAAAAAGAAGTTCGATATAAAAATACTAATCAGATATTTAATTTCATATATTCTGCAATTCAAGGCGGACTGTCAAATTATGCAGAAAAACATTCTCTGCCTTTTGCGCCGGAAACGGTTTCACAAGTACAAAAATCCGAATTTAAACAAAATGACAATGTTATAAGCTTCCCTTCTCCGGAAAAAGAATCGTACATAGATAAAGACTCGGATACTATGTATGTTTCAGATAGGCAAATGGAAGATTTTATGAAAAATACCCCTCGTTTTGATTCTCAGTCTTATCAAGAAAAAATTTTTGATACCCGAGAAGTTCAACAACAGGAACAGGGCGATAATATTATCGGGCAATACCATGATACTTATATTTTGATAGACGCACAAGACGGGCTTGAAATAGTTGATCAGCATATTGCACAAGAACGGTATATTTATGAAAAATTAAAATCCGAAAAAAATATTGTTTCCCAAATGCTTTTTGTATCAGATGTGATAGAAATAAGTGCATCAGAAGCTCAATTGATAAAAGAAAATATCAATAAGTTTGAACGCTATGGCTATGGCATGGAGTTTTTAAGTGATACGGAGTTAATTTTCAGAAAAGTTCCGCAGTTGTTGTCAAAGGTTAATCCTAAAGATATTATAGCGGATATTCTCGAAAATATTGATGGTGACAGTATTGATAATCTTGAAGAAAAAATTCTTATAACAACTTCTTGTAAAGCATCTGTCAAAGCCGGTACAAAACTTTCGATGTGGCAAATGCAAGATATAATAAAAAATTGGCGCACTACAAAAATGCCTTATACTTGCCCTCACGGTCGTCCGATTGCAAAAATAATACCGCATAAAGAACTTGCAGGATTTTTTCAAAGGGGTAAATAAATTTTTACAATAAATTTTCTTATTCAAAGATTAATATTTATTATTATTATATTATCCATACCTAAACTACTTGATTTTTTATTTTGAGCGTATTATTATCGCTTTTGTAGAGTGCTTACGCCAATAATCACTCAACAACATAAAGGAAAACAAATATGTCAATTAATTTAAAAAACAAGCAGGAAATTGTTAAAAAGTATGGTAAAGATGCAAAAGACACCGGTTCTTCAGCTGTTCAAGTTGCTATGATGACTCAAAAAATCAGCGAATTGACCGAACATCTTAAATCCAACAAAAAAGATTTCGCAACAAAAAGAGGCCTTTTAATGATGGTTGGTAAAAGAAAAAGACTTTTAGCATACATCAAAGAAAGAAATCTTGATGAGTACAGAAGCTTGATTAAAAAATTGAAAATCAGAGGTTAATCCTTCAAAGATAAAAGCCCGGCTCTAAAGTCGGGTTTTTTAATAACAAAAGGAATGGAATGAAAGCATTAAAATCACAACGGTTACATATCGGATTTTTTGGCAAAACAAATGTCGGTAAATCTTCTTTGATAAATAAAATAACGGGTCAAGATGTTTCGATAGTGTCAGAAATAGAGGGAACTACAACGGATGTAGTTGAAAAATCAATGGAGCTGCTTCCTATAGGGCCTGTAAATTTTTTGGATACCGCGGGGGTGAATGATAAATCACAACTTTCTGATGAAAGGATTCAAAAAACCTTAAAAATTATAAATCGTGTTGATATTGCCGTTATTGTTTGTGACAGTAATGGGATTGATGATTATGAATTAGGCTTGATAAAAGAATTCCAAAGTCTTGGAATTCCGTTTTTGATTATTGTTAATAAGACGGACATTTCTTCTATAGAACGTGAAGTTTATGATAATCTGAAAGTTTTGTCTGATGATATTATTTTATCTTCTGCTAAATCGGATGAAAAATTAGTATATAAATTTAAACAAGCCTTGATAAAACTGTTACCGCAAGATTTTGTAGAGCCGCCAAAGATTGCAGGAGATTTAGTTGAAGAAAAAAGTACTGTAATTTTGGTAATTCCTATTGATAAGCAAGCGCCAAAAGGGCGGCTGATATTACCTCAGGTACAGGTTTTGCGGGATTTGTTGGATAGCAATTGCCAAGTGTTAGCGCTTAAAGAAACAGAACTGGAAAATGCACTCAAAAATTTTAAAACTCCGCCGGCTCTTGTTATAACAGATTCTCAAGCATTCAAGTTTGTCAGTGAAATTGTTCCTGAAGATATTGCTTTAACATCTTTTTCTATATTATTTGCAAGATTAAAAGGAGATTTGTCGGTATTTATTAAAGGAGCAAAAACTATAGACTCTTTAAATGACGGTGATTCTGTTCTGATTTTGGAAAGTTGTACTCATCATGCAATAGAAGATGATATCGGAAAAGTTAAAATACCCGCCCTTTTAAAGAAAAAAACGGGTAAAAACCTTATAATTGAGAATTTCTCAGGGCATGATTTTCCGGATATTTCAAAGTATAAGTTAATTATTCATTGCGGTGCTTGCATGACAAACAGGCGTGAAATTTTATCGAGAATAATTAAAGCAAATCAGCAGCAAATTCCTATTACAAATTACGGAATTGCGATTTCTCACTGTCTTGGAATATTGGATAGAGCCGTTGAGATATTTAACCGTTAAACTTTTGCTACATCAGGTAAATCAATACTCTTTAGTCTCTGTTCGATTCTTCTGTACCATTTCAGATGTTGTTTGAACAGGATTTTATAATCGTCGAGGTTTCCTTTTGAAATATCTTCAAATTGTCTATCGCTGGTTTGTGTCAGCATATTTTCAAGCTTTTGGGTAAATTCTTTTCTGTCAATATCAGCGCTGTCAAGAACAAAACGTTCTCCAAAGTCAACAAGCACCTCCGGTCTGTTATCTCTTAAGAAACAATATTCAATAGAAACCGGAATGAGATTAACTTTTCCGTATTTTTTAGCTGCATTTTGTGCAATATAAGTCAAACCCGTTTGAAATTTATAAGGTCTGAAATGGGGGGGTCTTATTATCCCTTGCGGAAAAATACATAAAATATTTCTCAAATCCCCTAAAACATCAACAGAATATTGCAGGGCTTTCATTGCTGTTTGTGGTGATTTTTTGTTGACCGAATAAGCTCCGCCTCGTCTTAAAAGCGGAAATCTATTGAGTTCTTCAACCATCAAGCGAATTTCTTTATGACAAATTCTGTGGGTAATATTGTAAAGTACAATGCCATCCCACCAGTTGCAATGGGGTGCAAAAAGGATTGTAGGTGTTTTTTCATCGCGCTCAAAATAACTTTCGGCGTTTCTGTATCGAAAAGCATAGAATCTGTTTTGAAGCATGTTAAAAAAGAACAGACTTGCAATTGTCAGCCAAAATTTGCTTGTTTTTGCAGGCTTAAATTGCTCTTGTTTATTCCTCAATTTGGTCGGCGGAATGTCTGAATATAAATTTTCAACAGTTGACATAAATCTACTTTCCCTAGTCACACAAATGATAAAATCTCGTCATTAAGAAAACTTAACTCCTATATGATACTATTATAAATCAGTTTTTGCAAGAGGTAAAAAACTAAAGATTAAACTATATTAATCTTGACTATATTGTGATACAATATTCTTATGGAAAACAATGAAAAAAACTATGAAGATTTTATTTCAACTGTTTCTCATGAATTGAGAACTCCGTTAACTTCTATTCGGGGATTTTCTCAGACGATGCTTTCTTCTTGGGATAAATTGGATGATGAAAGCAAGAAAAAATTTATCAAAATTATTGAAGAACAATCTAACAGGTTAATTCACTTGACGGAGAATATGCTTTCTGTGACAAAATTGCAAGGGAGTAAAAATTCTGTTATATATTCACAAACTGATGTAAAGTCTTCTTTGGAACAAGTGATTTCTATTGTGAAGTCTCAATACCCAAATCAAAAATTTGAACTGTCGTACAACCCTGCAACCCCTGAAATTTTTGTGGATAAAGAAAAACTTCAACAGATTTTGACAAATTTGATTGAAAACAGTGCGAAGTATTCTGTTAATACAAATATTACCAAGATAAAGACAAAGATATCGGAAAATAAAGTTGTTATAGAGATTTCTAATGAAGGTATACCTATAGATTCTCAAGATTATGAAAAGATTTTCACAAAGTTTGCAAGAATAGATAATCCCTTAACCAGAAAAGTTCAAGGCAGCGGTCTGGGATTATATATTACGAAAAATTTGGTTGAAAAAATGCAGGGGCAAATTAGTGTAAAATCAGAGCAGATTGAAGATTCTCAATATAATAATATTGTATTTACTTTAGAATTCCCCATATTGAATATTGAGCAGCAAGCGAGGTTGAAATGCAGTCAGTAACTCTTATTATTGATAAAAGGCTTGAATTGTCGACAAAATATAAAAAACTTTTGGAATCTAAAACGAATGATGTAATAATTTCAAAAGATTTAATTACTGCAATAAAGATAATACAAGACAAAGAACCGGATTTGATTATAATTTCGGATAGTTTTGATGAGGATTTGTCTGATTTTTGTAAGCAGGTAAGGGCATTAACATATAACATGCGGCCTATAATTGTTGCTATGTCAAAATCTGCGGATATAAATGACAAAATAAAAGTTTTAGAAAGCGGGGCAGATGATTTTCTATCAGAACCCGTTAATTCTGAAGAATTCAAAACGAGAATGAATGCGCATCTTCGCCGTGAATATGAATCCAACACTGATTCAAAAGGATTGCTCCCATCAAAAAATTATACTCTCAGAGCGATTAAGCGTATATTATTTTGTGAAGATAAATGGGCGGTACTTTATATAAGTATAGAAAATTTTGAAAATTATAAGCAAGCATATACAAACCTCGCATCAGAAAAACTTTTACAAACTTATGGCGCGATAATAAAAGCTTCTTTGGGTGAAAATGATTATTTAGGGAAACTTTCTGAAAATGTATTTGTTGCAATAACGGATATTTATAAAGCGGAAAAATTGGCGCGTTTTTTAATTTTTGCATTTGATTCTGTTGCATCCAAGTTTTACGCAGAAGATGATTTGGATAGGGGTTATATGATTATGCAAGGGGATGAATGTGCGGGCAAAAGAGCAGATTTTGTTCACTCAACCATAAGTGTTGTGACAAATGAGTTCACAAAATACAAAGATTGTGCTCAGGTTATAAATTCTCTTGTTCAGGTTCATAATATGGCAGATGTTCCGACTCGTTCAAATTATCTGATGGAAAGACCAAAAATCGAAGGTGTTGATTCAATTTGTCCAAAAAAATACAATAACAGAATTATGATATACGAAACCGACGAAGCGCTGTGTGTTTTATTAAGCACTATTTTGAAGCTTCAAGGCTATGAACCGGAGATAAAAACACAATTTGAGCCTCCCGACAGTCAAGAGCCTCCGGCGATTATAATAATAGATGCGGGAGATTTGGAAAAGAAAAACGGGCTTAATTTGTGTTATCAATTAAAACAAAAAGATGATTATAAAAATTCTAAAATTATTGTGACATCAATTATTCACGATAAAGAATTAGTGTTAAATACGGGAGCTGATTTGTATTTGCCAAAACCATATGAAATCCCCAACCTTATCAAATGGGTTAATGAATTTGTAAAAGAGTTTAATATTTAATCGGAACGCACTACCACGGGTAATCTTCAGGAAGCTCCCAATCATTATACTTGAATATTTTTAAAGTGGGGTCCTCGGCCGGACGGGGCATAATGCTACCAACCGTGGTTTATGTTGTTTTGCCTGCGCGCTCCGCGGGGTCCTCGGCCGGAGCGACCGGCGAGCAGAGGGTGAAAGCGCCAGCGTACCTG
>CAMOQI010000043.1 GCA_946622835.1 uncultured Candidatus Melainabacteria bacterium | reverse complement strand
AAAAAATATAACAAAAAATAACGAATCTCTTGAAAAAGACAAAGAAGAATACAAAAACGAAATCATTCAATTAGAGGAGCAATTAAACACACTATCTGATAAAATTGCAGTAATTGATGAAAAAATCGGAGAACTTGTAAAAGAAAAAGAAGACATTCACAAAAATCTTGTAGAACTACAGACAGGCTCTGCAGTTAAAGCTTCCGAAATAGAAAGAATAAACGAACAAATTGAAGCTTTCAAAACCAGAAGAAAAGAATTGGAACCACAACTTGAAAGCGCTCTGGAATCACTCAAAGATTCAGGGGTAGAGGTAGATAAATTAGAGCCTGTACAGATTTCAATAGATGAATTAAACATAAAAATTCAAAGATTGGATAAACGGATGCAAGAATTGGGCGATGTAAATATGCGAGCAATCGTTACATACGAAGAAAAAGCCGCAAGAAAAGAAGAACTGGATACTCAGATTAAAACTCTTTCAAACGAACGCCAATCTATCTTAGAAAAAATGCAAGGTTTTGAACAACAGAAAAAAGAAGCGTTTATGACAACCTTCACTGCAATAAACGAGAATTTCAAAGATATTTATCATCAATTATCCGAAGGAGAAGGCAGACTAATATTAGAAAACGAAAAAGATCCTCTATCTGCCGGCATGACAATTGAAGCAAAACCAAGAGATAAAACAACCAACAACAAACTTGGTGCATTATCAGGCGGAGAAAAGGCGCTAACAGCATTGGCTTTAGTTTTTTCAATACAAAGATATTTACCCGCCCCGTTTTATGCTCTTGATGAAGTAGACGCAAGCTTAGACACAATGAACGTTGAAAGAATCGCAGAAATGGTTAAAAAACAATCCTCTAATACGCAATTTTTGGTAGTAAGCCATAGACGTCCAATGATAGAAGCTGCGAACAGAACAATCGGGGTAACCCAAAAAGAAAAAGGAAAAACAAAAGTTACCGGAGTAAAATTAAGAGACGACGATGAACAATAATCAAATAAATATACAAGATTTAGAATCCTCAATATACGGAACCCGCGGGGAATTTGATGCCAACGACGGCATTGGAATTCTGGTAGATATGGCAAAACAAGGAAAAATTGACCCTTGGAACATTGATATTATTGATGTTACCGAGAAATATCTGCAACGAATGATTGAGCTAAAATCCCTAAATTTAAGAGTAGCAAGCAGAACCCTGCTTTTTGCCTCAATTCTTTGCAGACTTCAATCAAATGTATTATCAGGATTATCAATAGAAGACTTCAAAGATGACCCCGAACAAGATATTATATATGACGAAGACGGATTTATTGTTGAATATGCGGATGAAAATAAGGACTTTATACCAACCAGTAATGTTGTCAGTTTTGATGAAGCTCTACAGCGCAGAACAAGTGTACGCTTAAACAGAAACCGCGTTGTGACATTAAAAGATTTAATTAAACAATTAGAGTTTTACGAAAAACTTGAAAAAAGAGCATCGTTAAAAAGCACCTACGAACGTGCAAAACGTAATGTTCGTAACTATTCAAAACTCACACCTGACGAAATTGTTTCAATGGCGCACGAAGAATATATCGAAGAATCCGTGCTAAAGCTTAAGGATAATTTAGGTCAAATTTTTGAACATCAAGATAAAATTGAACTGAATGAACTTATTGTACTCGGATTAGACAAAATCAGTGCTTATTTAGCATTGTTATTTTTGAGCAGAGATACAGATTATGAACTTGAACAAAAAGAATTTTATTCTGATTTATATGTAGTAAAGGGCAGGAGATAAGATGCAGCAATTAAAATCCAGAATTGAAGCGGTCTTATTTGTTACGGCAAAAGCTCTCAGCTTGGAAGAAATCGCCGCATACTTAGATCGAGAACCTGAAGAGATCGAAGAAGCAATATTAGAGTTAATTATGGACTATGCTTCGCGTGACGGGGCGCTGGAAGTTGATGATGAAAACGGATATATCCTGCAAGTTAAAGAGGATTACAGCGATATAGTCGAAAAAATTTGTCCGGTAGATTTATCTGCCGCCACATTGAGAACCCTACTTGTAATAGCCCTTAAAGGACCAATCAGACAAACCGAGTTGGTAAAACTGCGCTCAGGTGCTTACGAACATGTCGCAGAACTGGTTGAAAAAGGATTGGTTTCAAAACACAAAGACAAAAACGGCCGCAGTATAAATATAAAAACAACCCCAAAATTTGCGGAATATTTTAAATTAAAGGGAGACACTCGAGCACTGGCTCAACAACTTGAAAAGAGCTTGGCTGATGCGACATAATGTAAAATTATACATATTTTTGGCAATAACACTTTTTGCATTGATATTTAAATCACCTTTCGCATCAATGTATAATTACAAAAAAGCTTTAAATCTATACAAAAACGGCCAATACGAAAAATCACTCACCTACTTTGAAAGATCATTTTTTGCAAATGCAAATGATACTATAAAAAGGCAAGATTACGTCGAAGCATTGGCAAAGTCAAAGCCAACCTATTCCGTACAAAAAAAATTATACGAAATGTCAAAATCTCAAATAAATGACAATGCAAAAAAAATAGCTAATACCAGAGTACAACAAACAAAAAATGCATTATTAAGAGGGATTAGCGATAATTACATTCAAAACGCGGTCTCCGGCTCAGATATAATACGCTGGAACATAAAAAGTTTTCCACTAAATGTATACATACAAGATTGCTCTGATATTCCGTCATATTACCGCTCAAATATAATTTCTGCAATGAATCAATGGGCAACACGCACAACATTTGTTCGCTTTAACATTGTAAAAAACGAAAATCAAGCTCAGATAATTATTAAATTTAAAGATATAGGAAAAAACAACTGCACAACAACCGACTGCAAATACGTTATTGCATATACAGAACCCCAAATCAGCAATAACAATTTAAAAAGTATGACACTCTCGTTTTATAAAACAAACCCACTTGGTAAAGCCCTAAAACCTCAAGAAATATATTCAACCACCTTGCATGAAACAGGTCATACACTCGGAATAATGGGTCACAGCCAAAATCCATCCGACATAATGTTTGCCACGAAAGATTCAAATGCGCACAAAAGAAGTATATTTGGGGATTTAAGACTTTCCAAAAGAGATTTAAATACTCTTGTTCTTTTATACCGAACAATGCCAACAATTACGAACTCAAACGATTTCAATAAAGAATCCATGTATTATCCCCCGCTTGTTATCGGAAGCAGCCAAGAACTTATGGATAAAAAAATTACAGAACTAAAACAGTATATAAAAGATTACCCTAATATCGCTACAGGCTACATAAACCTAGGAGGAGCGTACGCGGATATGGGCAATTTCGAATCTGCGCTTCATTATATGCAATTGGCCGAGAAATATTCAAAAAATAACGATGAAAATTATTTAATAGCATACAATAAAGCCATTTTGTACTATAACAAACAAGAGAAAAATAAGGCTTTGCAATACGCAAAACAAGCTCAAAGTATAAAAAACGATGCTTCAATCCAAGAACTTATAACCGATATCAATAATTTATAAATCTCTTTTTGAAATAACTATAGCATTAGATAAGGCAATTCCGCCGGGCTGCGCAGGGCGATTTACGATTTGTCCGTTGACGTACATCACAGTGGAACCTCCACCGTCTAAATTTATCGCATTCACGCAGCCCAAACTTTTCATAAGATAGCCCAACTCGGATAAAGTCATTCCAACAGAGCTTCCCTCACGTCCGTCAACCGCCACCATAATTAAATCATTATCTTTCGTGTAACCAATTGCCGTTCGAGGATTGCGCCCCCCAATAGAATTAAGATGTTGTGCTGATGCGTCAACAAAAACTTCACCCTCTTTAACCAAATACGGGCCTCCGCTTATTATATGTTTAACATTCTCCCATCGGGGATTAGTGTTAACATGAATTTCAACATTATCTGCCCCGAAAAGTTTACCCAATTTTTCTTTTGGACCGACTAATACCATCCCATTTTCAGGTATAGGAAGAGGATTGGCGGAAGCTTTCACAATTTTATCTCCAACAATTTGCAGCTGGACACCGTATTGCGGTGAAACAGGTGCATAGCTCCCCCAATCCCGAGTGTACGCCAAAATATATGAGGATAACATTCTTGGCTGATTTATATTATCAATTTTGATGGTATGCCCATTGCCGGTAATACGTGCTTCTAATTTTACTCTGCCAACATCATAACCGTCTTCAAATATTCCTAATGCCACCCTGTCATAAATAGGACCGGTATACATTTTCCCATCAATAACCAAAGTCCCTAACGGCACACCGGTCTGAGGTTTAAAAAATCCGCCGTTTATTGCAACAACAGAATTAGTTCTTTGCGCGATAGTCCTTAAAGTTCTTTTATTCGGAAGCGTTGATGAAGCAATAGCAGGCTTGACATCATAATCAAATGCAACTTGCTTATTCATTTCAACAATATTTATTCTTACAGGTTTACCCACATAATACTTGGTCATTTTAATATGTTTAATACCATCAGCCACAGTATAAACCGACAATCCTTTATACTTTGCACTAATCCTGCTATCAAATTTATCCTTTCTAAATTCAGGATTAATCTCTTTCGCTAAATTATTTTTAATTTCAAAAAGGGTCGGAATAGAAGATGAATTATTTGCAATCAAATCACTTGCCATAATCGATTGCATAGACAAAACAGAAAACAAAAAAATCATAAAAAGCGATAATATTATAAAAGTTTCGCTTGTTTTGTTTAAGTTAAATTGTTTTTTTGAAAGAAGTGTATCCATAGCAAAACACCAAAAGGTTAAAGTAACTCGGATACCTTTTTGTTTTAAGAGTGGGGTGGGGAATAACACTCATCAGAAGCCTATTTGGGCAGATAGGGTATTCCTACTATTATTGTAGCATATTTTAACATGATTCTCAATCCTTAACAAGCCTTTATTAGCAATAATTTTACAAAACTAAATAATGGCAAATTTACACTATTAAAGAAATTTTAAGGTGTACTATCTACAATATTCACTTATACCAAGGGTTTTAGATGTCTTTTTATTTACATTCTGTTTATGATAATATAAATCAGTAAATTCAATATTTAATCTGAGAGGGATATGTTATGACAAACAGAGTAGTGGTTGGGGCTCAATGGGGAGATGAAGGAAAGGCTAAGATTACTGACATTTTAGCACAACAGGCAGATTTTATAATAAGATATCAAGGAGGCTGTAACGCAGGGCACACTGTTGTTACAAACAACAAAACATTTAAATTCCATCTTATACCTTCAGGAATTTTATACAAAGGAAAAACATGCTTTATTGGAAACGGCACTGTTATTTTACCTGAATATTTTCAACAGGAAATCGATGGATTAAAAAAAGAAAATATTGATTTATCCGGACTAAAGGTTAGTCCTTTGGCAAGCATAACAATGCCGTGGCATACAGAAATTGACGGCTACAGCGAAAACAATGCCGGCAAGGGTAAAATCGGAACTACAAAAAAAGGAATCGGTCCGACATACACAGATAAAATGCAAAGAATCGGGCTAAAAATCGGAGATTTATATTCCTCAGAAACTCTTAATGAAAAATTAGACGTTATATTACCAATAAAAAATAAACAGCTTAAAGAGATATATAGTCTAAAAACATATACAAAAGACGAGATTTTAGAATTATGTAAAAATTACGCGGAAATTTTTCGACCTTTTGTATGTTTTGAATGGCAAGATATGCTCAGAAAAGCAAAAAATGAAGGTAAAACAATACTTTTTGAAGGAGCACAAGGAGTAATGCTTGATGTTGACTTTGGGACATATCCGTTTGTAACAAGTTCAAATCCTGTCGGCGGCGGTGCATGTACCGGATCCGGCTATGGTCCGAAAGTAATTGACGAAGTTATAGGGGTTGCAAAAGCTTATACAACAAGAGTCGGAGAAGGCCCGTTTGTAACCGAGCTCACAAACGAAACAGGGCAAAAAATACAAAGCATAGGGCAAGAATTTGGTGTAACAACAGGAAGAGCAAGACGCTGCGGTTGGTTTGACGCTGTTATAATGAAATATTCCTGCCTTGTAAGCGGCTTAACTTCTATTGCATTAACGAAAATAGACATATTTGATACCTTTGAAGAAATAAAAATATGTACCGCATACAAAGATAAAAGAAACGGAAAATTATACACCTCCTACCCTGAAGATGTATATATACACAAGTATTTGGAACCCGTATATGAAAGTATGAAAGGCTGGATGCAAAGTATTTCAGATATCAAAGAATACGAACTGCTCCCGCAAAATTGCAAAAAATACATTGAAAGGTTAGAAGAAATTTTAGAAACACCTGTTTCAATAATTTCTGTAGGTCCGGACAGGGAACAAACAATTTTTCGCAAAAATTACTAAAATACGAGAGTAATATTTCTTAACTAATAGGCAATTAATCTATTACACGCGTTTTTAAAATATAGTAGGTAATTTTCATGAAAATAAATCCGTGTAGTATAGCAACATTAAATATTCAGCCAAAGCAGCCGATTTTCACATCAAATCAGCCATACAATGCTGAAGAAAAACAAATGAGCGGTATACACAACCCAATTGCGGATTATAATGTAAGAGTACCAATCAGCTACAAAGAAACCGGGGACATTAAACTCCAAGAAGGACTTATTGCCAAAAGTTACAAGCTGGCAAACGGGCAAAACGTTGTAATTGTACCAAAGCAAGGTTCAACTATTGTAAAAACATATGTCAATACAGGTTCATTCAATGAACCTGATCATTTAAGAGGAATAAGCCACTATATCGAGCATAACTTATTCAACGGTTCTGAAGATTTAGGCGATAAACTTTTTTTTGAAGAAGTAAATAAAATAGGAGCATACACAAACGCCAGCACCTCTTTCTCAAGCACGAATTATTACATAAGTTCACAACTGCTTGATGATAAAGATTTGGAAAATAAAATTATGCTTCATGCCGGAATGCTTACATCTCCCA
>CAMOQI010000042.1 GCA_946622835.1 uncultured Candidatus Melainabacteria bacterium | reverse complement strand
TAACTTTGGCAGCATCATCTTTTGTCTTACCAAATTTATTCCAAAAAATACTTTTCTTGGCTCCAGTCCTATTTTTTCACCGATAACTTCGTGCGCATCCGGATTAGGAAGCGGTAACATCAACTTGTAAAGCAATTCGATTTGTTCCAACTGCTCTTTGCTGACTAATAACTGTTTTGGAGCAGCATTTCTGCTATTTGGTCTTCTGTTATTAAATCTGTTATTTTGCGGACGTCTTTGCTGAAACCCGCCGCGATTATTGTTATTAAACCTGTTATTATTTTGGCGATTATTATATCCGCCTTGGCGATTGTTATTATAACCGCCCTGACGATTATTAGAATATCCGCCACGGTTATTATTATACCCGCCTTGACGATTTCCGCCATAATTATTATTGTACTGCCTTTGCGGTCTGTACGGGCGTTGGTTATCGTCCCCGCCACTTGAATAGCTGTTATAATGCTGCGGTTTATCCTCGGTGGAATAACTTTGCATAACCTCTTGAGATTGCTCTTGTACAACCTCATCCCCTCCTTCTGATGCCCCGGGCATCATTTTCTTATCAGGATACAAACAATCGGGGCAAATAACTCTTTTAGGGTTTTTCGTTTCAAACTCACGACCGCACTTAATGCACTTGTTTACATACATAATATAAGCCTCTTAATTAATAAAAAATAGTACTAATAATAAATTTAAGGTAATTTCCTCACAATAATATAAATCGATTTCAAATAAAAAATATAATCTGTAAGGTTATTATAACATGTTTTCTGATTTTTTGCAAGGGGGTGAAGTTATTTCTCCACCATAAAGGTGACAGGTCCGTCATTTATGAGTTCGACGTCCATCATTGCACCGAATCGTCCTGTCGCACAAGGAATTTTATTTTCTTTAGCCAAAGATATAAAAAACTCATACAACTCATTGGCTTGGGCAGGAGGAGCCGACTTATCAAAACTTGGGCGAGTACCTTTTTTGCAATCTCCGCACAAAGTAAACTGAGAAACAATAAGCATCTCGCCTTTTACATCTTTCAACGAGAGGTTCATTTTTTCATTTTCATCTTCAAAAATTCTGAGATTAACTAATTTTTCAAAAAGTTTTTGCGCATTTTCTCTTGTATCACCTTTTTCTACCCCTAAAAATACAAGCATACCAAATCCGATAGAAGCATATACTGCCCCCTCAATAGAAACAGAAGCCTTTTTAACTCGTTGGATCAACGCCTTCATCTATACACCTGCTTTACTAAACAGCTCATCTTTTGTAATTTTACGTCCACAGCACTTGTCTTCATCACAGAATCCCCATCTGTCACATTTTGGAACCAAGTACTCTTTCAACCACGGCTCTTCTTTAACAAGGGCATCGCACATAGCTTTAACCATCATACGAATTTCATACTGCGCCCTTGTACAAAGCCTTAGATTTGCAAGATGAATAAGCTCTCTTAGGTTTAAGCTTGTGACAAGCGAACTTGAAGCAGCGTTAGGAAGAACAAATCTTGCATCCTCGGCCGGAACACCCGCATCAACAAATTCCTGATATTTATCGGATATTGCCTGCATAAAGTTTATAAAGTTTTGTCGAAGCTCAGGGCTTTTGTCAATTGTGGGAGGAATAATATAGTCAAACTGACCTTTTTCTTTTACGTAACGCTGAGATTTTTGAGAAAAAGACATATGACGATGTCTTACAAGCTGGTGTGTGCATGCTCTTGAAACATTGGAAATTGCAAATGACACTTGAATATGTTCAATTGTTGAATAGTGACCTGAACCGATAACCCTTTTTATCAATTTGAGCATTTTTTCTTCATCATCAGCGCTTTCGTAAATATTTATCGGATAATCCGCGCTGTAACATGTTCTGCATGCCGTATAAACAGTTTTCAACATATTATCAGGCTTTGATATAAGATTAACTACCGGTTTATTATTTCTCTGTTCCATATTCCCTACCCCTTATTTTTTATAATCATACCCCAAAAATATTTTCATGGCAAAGGGACAGGCAGGGTAAATATATCTAATAAATCACAGGCCGGAGCAAAAGCACAATAAAAAAGAACTCCCTATCGGGAGTTCTTTTCTAAAATTACGTTCTACGAAATTAGTCTTTTTTACCGTATCTTTTGTTGAATCTTTCAACTCTTCCTTCAGAGTCTAAGATTTTTTGCTGACCTGTATAGAACGGATGGCAATTGTTACAAATTTCAACCGTTAAACCATCAACAACAGAACCTGTTTCTATTTCGTTTCCGCAAACACACTTGATAGTGGTTTTCTTATAATCAGGGTGAATTCCGCTTTTCATTTTTTACCTTCTTTCTTTCAAGATTCCAAACTTGAACTAATTTATATTCGACTAATTAGATTTTATCTCCTAAATTTTGAAAATCAAGTGTTTCTCATCAATAGCCTATTCCTTGATAAGAGACTTTGCAACATTATATAAAATTTCTAAATCATGAAAGTTTTCGGTTTCTATCAATAATTTCATAACAGAATCAATTTCTGCAACCAAAACCTCCGGACTTTTATAATGATTTGTTGCAAATAAATCCTCATAAGTCGTATTAAGAGCGGCTATCAAATTATCAAATGTTTCAGCCGTAAGAAAATTTTCACCCGTCTCAATTCCGCTTAAAGTCCGCTGACTAATATTAACTTTTTCTGATAATTCTTCCTGCGTCATTCCGCGATTTTGACGCATTCTTCTTATTTTCTGTCCTAATTCAGATTTTATACCCATTTAATTTCTAAAATCTCCGATTAAACCAATCTTATTTCATTTTATATTAATTTTTGTAAAGCTGGAATGTAGCGTTATATCTATATATTAGATTTTTATACATTTGATTTCCACTTTTTTGGCAAAATATGATCTCAATTAGTTTTAATAAATATGTAGGCATTAATTTAGAAAGGAAGATATTTAATCATGAGTAAGGTAGGATTACAAACATTTACCTCGAATTTTGTGAACCAATATTTAAGGTCAAACCCAACAGCAACACAAGAACAGACTCAAGTTGCATTGAAAAACGAATTAGAAACACTGAAAAACGGCGGAGCAAAAATTAGCGCAAAAGATTTTGCAAAAGCAAATGCAATGACAGAACAGGCATACAAAGCAGCTATCACACAACTTCCGAAAAAAACAGCCGAATCAGTTGCTAAAGTTATCGCACTTGAAACTCCGGCAACATACAAAGGGAATAAAACAGGCAGCGCGTTAGACCATTACTATCAATTTAATGAACTTTCAAAAAAAGCGCGAAAAAATTTGCATGAAAGAAATTTAAAAGAAGGAAAAGCAGCATTTGCAAACGATGAATACCTTACATTTTTAAAAGAAAAATATCCCGAATTGTATAAAGAACAAATAAAAGAGCAAAACATTATTTCAAACAATCAAGCTAAAAAAGCTGCGAATAAAGAATATCTAAGCAGCAAAGACATCAAAAAGTCTAAAAAAGCGGCAGAACAAGCATCCCTTACTGAAAACAAAAGTTTTCGCAGACAACTCGGCAAAAGTCAAAGGAACCTTGAATATATGACATCACAAGGTCTAATGACACCGGAAGCGAAAACAGCTTATCAAGACGCTCTAAAACATCAACAACCGTTCAAATACAGCGAATATACCCCTCAAATTAAATCCGCAAAAGATTCAATGCAAGTATTCATAGAAAAAGGTCTTGTGACTCCGGTTTCGCAAACCGCAAGCAACACATCCAACACAGCAAAAACCGCCGCAAAAACCGCAGAATCAGCTGCAAAAGGCACAGAAAAAGCCGTAGTCGAAACTCTTTCCAAAGGCGGAAGCAAAGGGAAAATTGCAGCAATTGCCATAGGATTGATTGCATTAGCGGCAGGATATCTGGGACTTAGCAGAGAAGAAAAGCCTGAAGAAGAAATCAAAGCTCCTAAAAACTTCAGACTAAGAGATGTTGCATAAAAGTATTCAATTGCTGACAAACCTCGCAAATATGCGAGGTTTGTTCTTATCTTAAGAAAATATAAAGAGATAGATTTATATTTTTGATTGTGTATAATCTTTGTAGGACATATTATAGGTGGGATTATATTTATGCAAAAAACTTTAGAAAGAAGAGCAATCAAAAATATAGACTTTAACTGCGATTTAGCGCAGAGTTTCGGTATATATAAAAATGATTCGGAATACGGATTATTGGATTATGTAAGTTCTGTAAACATCGCATGCGGCTTCCATGCCGGAGATCCTTTGGCAATTAAAACCGCTCTTTTAAAAGCAAAAGAAAAAAATGTTGTGATTGGCGCACACATAGGTTTTGATGATATCCAAGGGTTTGGGTACAGACCTATGGAATTGGATGAAGATGAACTTGAAGCACTTGTCATGTACCAAGTAGGTGCGATTATGACATTTGCCAAAGCATACAATATGGAAATCGAACACGTCAGACCCCACGGAGCCTTATATCGCCAAGCTGCGGAAAATTTGGATGTTTCAAGAACAATCGCAAAAGCCGTAAAAAAATGTTCCCAATGGCTTGTTTATTACGGTGCAACAGGAGAGAACCTCGCAACAGTAGCGGAAGATGAAAACATTCAAGTTGCACACGAAGTTCATCTTGAAAAGATATACGACGAAGAAGGCAACATTGATTTTAACGCCAGAGATTTAGAAAATACGGAAATTTCAATTCAAAGATTCAAAACTCTGCTGCAAAATTCTCAAGTTACCAACAATACCGGCGGAAAAACTATTGTAAGAGCAGACTCTATACATTTTTCAAATAAAATTTCAAACGCTAAAGAATTAATAATTAAAGCAAGAGAAATTATAGAGCCCTTACCCTATAATTACAAAAATGCTCTACAATCCGGATGGGTTTAGACAACAAATTATGAGTATTAAAAAGGAATAGCATGTTAAAAAAGATAAAAATACCCAAACAAGCAGGATGGTTAATTCCCGGATTACAAGTTAAAAGATGGTTCGCACTTATTTTTGCGGGAACAATTTTAATGACGATTGGAATCCTTATACTTTTTGACCTGCAACCGATATATAACACTATGCAATTTATCAGCAAAATCGCAACGAAAATTTCAACGGAATGGCTTGCTTTCGGTATCGTTATGATTGGTGCGGCCTTATTTTTTAAAGGTTGGCAAAAAACAAATCTCTCCATATTAGATATGGAAGATGACAGAAATAACGACATCTTATTGGAACACTTATACCGCAGAAGAAAACTGAACAGAGGACCAAGAATTGTCGCTGTCGGAGGCGGAACAGGGTTATCAATGTTATTAAGCGGAGTAAAAAATATTACAAACAACCTGACAGCTGTTGTAACAGTCGGAGATGACGGCGGAAGCTCAGGAAGATTGCGCGAAGATTTGGGAATTTTACCCCCCGGAGATATTCGTCACTGTATCACAGCATTAGCCGATGATGAGGATTTGGTCAACAAACTGTTTAAATACAGATTCAATAACGGCGAAGGTCTGGAAGGACACAGCTTTGGAAATCTTTTTATCACTGCACTTTGCGATATTACAGGAGATATGGTTTCTGCCGTTCGGGCATCGTCTAAGGTTTTATCTATAAGAGGACGTGTCTTACCCGCAACTTTAGATGATATGAAACTTGTTGCAGAAATGGAAGACGGAAGAATTATCCACGGAGAATCAAACATTCCGGAGGCGCAAGGGAAAATTAAACGACTCTTCACCGAACCGAATGACTGCAAAGCTTTGGCTGAAGTTATTGATGCAATAAAAAATGCGGAACTTATAATTTTAGGCCCCGGAAGCCTTTACACAAGTGTTATTCCAAACCTTTTGATAAAAGAAATTTCACAAGAGATTTCAAAATCAAAAGCAAAGAAAATCTACGTTTGTAATATTATGACTCAACCCGGAGAAACCGATAATTATAAAGCTTCTGACCATTTAAAAGCCTTGATTCAGCACGCCGGCTCAAATAACATTGTTGATGCCGTATTAGTAAATGATTATTTACCTGAGAATCTGGCGGACAAATACAAAGAAGCAAACTCATTCCCCGTCGAAGTTGATAGTGCGGAAATTAAAAAAATGGGCATCAAAGTTTTTGCAAGAAAACTTATCCAAGACAGCAAAGAAGGGCTTGTAAGACACAGCTCCACAAGAGTAGCCCGAGCTTTATTTTATTGGTTCAAAAAATTCGGAAAATAAAACTATGAAAAAAGTTACTGTAAGAACATTAAAGAACATAAAAGACGCAAACGAAAAATTTTCAATGCTTACGGCATATGATTACTCAACCGCAAAATATATTGATCAAGCGGGAATTGATGTAATATTAATAGGCGATAGCCTTGCAATGACAGCTTTAGGATATGAAAACACTAATTGTATCGGAGTCGAAGAAATGTCAATCTTCACAAAAGCCGTTGCAAAAGGAGTTAAGCGGGCAATGATAATAACCGATATGCCATTTATGAGCTATTCGATAGATATACCCTCCGCACTGACAAATATTGGTAATATGATTAAACTTGGCGCTAACGGGGTGAAACTCGAAGGCTGCAATGATTATATCGAAAAATTGATTGAATGTACAGTAAATATGGGCGTTCCTGTTATGGGACATATTGGCTTTACCCCGCAATCTCAAAACGTAATCGGCGGACATATTATCCAAGGCAAAACGGAAGACGCGGCATTTGAACTTTTAAAACAGGCAAAAAAACTGGAAAAAGCCGGAGCTTTTGCAATTGTCCTTGAAATGGTTCCTGAAGACGCAGCAAAAAATATTACTCAAAATATTTCTATTCCGACAATCTCCTGCGGCGCGGGAAGATACTGCGACGGATTTGTTATGGTTTGCGATGATTGTTTTGGAAAATTCAGCGACTTCACCCCAAAATTTGCAAGAAAATACGGTGATATGCAAAAACTTATTACGGATTGCGCAGAAAAATTCAACAACGATGTAAAAAACAGGAATTATCCTAACGATTCAGAGGTGTACTAATGCTTTTACATACAATAGACGAAGTAAGACAAGAAATAAAAAATTGGAAAAAACAGGGATTAAGA
>CAMOQI010000041.1 GCA_946622835.1 uncultured Candidatus Melainabacteria bacterium | reverse complement strand
ACTCATACCTTAAAGCGTCAATAGGATTAAGCAAAGAAGCTTTATATGCAGGATAATAGCCAAAACCTATACCGATTCCGGCAGAAAAACCCAAAGAAAGCAATATGGATTCTGCTGTGATTGAAATGTTCATTCCTGCCAGTGCGTGCATTAAATGGGCGCCCCCAATACCGATTAAGACCCCAACCAGACCTCCTATCATTGAAAGCAAAAACGATTCTATGAGAAATTGAATACGGATATCTGAGGCTTTTGCGCCAATTGCCATTCTGATACCAATTTCTTTGGTTCGTTCCGTAACCGAAACAAGCATAATATTCATAATTCCGATACCGCCGACAATCAGTGAAACTCCTGCAATTGCCCCTAATAAAAGCGACATCGTTTTTGTTGTGGATTTAATTGTTTCTTGCATTTCTGCCAAATTTCTTATTTCAAAATCATTATCCTGATTTTTTCCGATATTATGACGGGATTTTAAAATTTCTGTTATATCTTCTTGTGCAACAGTCAAAGCATCTTCGCTTTGAGCCTTTACGGTAATCATATTAACAGTTCCGGGAAAATCCGTCCCAAAAACTTTTCTTTGAGCGGTTGTAATAGGGATAAACACCAAATCATCCTGATCTTGTCCCATACCGCTTGAACCTTTAGCTTTTAACAATCCTATTACTCTAAATGGGATATTACCGATACGAATTGTTTTATTTATAGGATCAACGTCACCAAACAATTCTGTAGCAACAGTTTGCCCGATTATCGCAACTTTTGTGCTGTTTTTATTATCTTCTTTTAAAAATCCTCTGCCGGATTCAATTTCATAGTTTCTTATCATAAAATAGGGCATAGTAGTTCCGCCAATAGTGGAAGACCAGTTTTGGTTGCCGTAGGTTAGCTGTTTACCTTCTGACGAATATGGGGCAACTGCAAGAACTCCACGAGCTTTTGATTCAATAGCTTCCGCATCTTTAAGTGTAAGAGTCGGGCGAGAGCCTGCGCCCATCCTGACACCGCCTGATTTTGCAGATGAAGAACGAACCATTAAGAGGTTACTCCCCATAGATTCCATATCTGATGCAATTTTCTTACTTGCACCCTGTCCGACCGCAAGCATTATAATAACCGCGCTTACCCCGATAATTATACCCAAACTTGTCAACATTGAGCGCATTTTATTTATTTTGAGCGAAATTGTTGCCATTTTGAATATTGATTTAAAATCTAACATCTTTTTATCCTTTTATTATTGTATTGTTTTTATTACCCCCCCCCTCGGCACCTACTTTAAAGGAGAGGGGACTTATTACAACCCAGTTTTTTCATTTAGTTTAAAGTACTCTATCATTTTATAAATAGATAACAGTTCTTCTCTAAATTTATAAATTTGTTTTGGATCTGTCATCGGGGTGAATAAATCCCCGATTTCAAACAAATCCTTGTCTGTTGATATTGCAAACATAATTTTATCTTCAAAAAATGAACACTTAACATTTTTTGTTCCAAATGCCGTTTGCAGATTCTGCATCCTTTCCATAAATGCAGGGGTTACCAAATATCGTGCTTCTACTTGGTCTGATGAATATACATTAAACCGTTTCGCAAATTTAGGGTCTTCCAACAAAACCTCATCCAGAGGCTCATTGTTTTTTTCAATAGTTTTCATAATTAAAAATACTACTGCGAGTACTATGATTAACAAAATCCATTTCCAATGTGCATATCCGTCTTTAAAAATTTCAATACCAGAAATTAAGGCGACAAACATTTGAACCAATAATTGATTTTTTTTGGTTAAATCTCCTTTTGTGCTCACAATAGTCCTTGCTTTCACAATTTTATTTGACGGAAATAATATTACAATTCCTTTAAAAAATCTTATATTATGTTTTTTACTTTTAACAGTTAAACAAACTTCTTCAATAAAAAATGAAATATTTTTATACTGACCATTAAAATAATCGTCTATATGAGTATTGTTGAAATACGGAAATAAATCCGATTTTTCTAAAAGTTCCTCGCCAATCAAGCGATGCTTCCACTTAAAGTTCCCAAAATGCGGTAAAATTTTTTGAAAGCAGTGAGTTTTGATAAAGTTTTTAAATTCTTTAGGAGTTGTTACTTTACACGAGGTATACGTTACTGCCAAAACAAATATAAGAGCAAGCAAACATGGACAAACTATAAATAGGGCTACAAGTGCACTAGAATTGTCTTTATTGAATGCTATTATAAAAATTATAAATGGCACAATAAGTATAGCAAATACCAAAATCCAGACTGTATTTTTGATATTATATTTTCTCAATTCTTCTTTTCGATACGGTTCAAATTCAGCCAATAACGGGAGAATTTCTTTTCTATATGCCTCATCAAAACTTTTTATTTCATCGATCATTAAATCTGTTTCCCCCTATGTTTCTCTTGTTCTTTGTTTAAGCCAATCTTCTTTTGGCATATCAAGCACGATTTTGCCGTCTTTGAATTTTACTACACGCTTTGTGTATTCGGCAATATCGGGTTCGTGAGTAACCAAAACAATGGTTTTGCCCATTTCCTCATTCAAACGTACAAAAAATTCCATAACCTCAATACTTGTTTTTGTATCAAGATTACCTGTCGGCTCATCCGCCAATATAAGCGGGGCATCATTTACCAAGGACCTCGCAATCGCAACACGCTGCTGCTGACCGCCTGACATCTGGTTTGGCATATGGTCTTCTCTGTTTTCTAACCCGACAATTTTCAATGCCCATTTTCCGCGCTCAATTCTTTCTGATTCGGATATTCCTTTGTAAATCATAGGCAAACAAACATTATCCAGCGCGGAAGTCCTTGATATAAGGTTAAACCCTTGGAAAATAAACCCTATTTTTTCGCAGCGAACCATTGCCAGTTCATCTGGGGGAAGGTTAAGCATATTTTCACCATCCAAAAAATAACTGCCCGAAGTCGGTTTATCAAGAGTGCCGAGCATATTCATAAAAGTTGATTTGCCCGAACCCGAAGTACCCATAATTGCACAAAATTCACCTTTTTTGATATTTAACGAAACATCATCCAAAGCATTGAATGAATCTTCACCTGTTTGATAGGTTTTTATTGCGTTTTTTACTTCTATTAAATCCATATTCATTTGCCTCAGTAATACATTTATTTTGCAAATTTTGCCACCACTATTTAGCTCTCCTTAGAACATGCCCGGAGGACCGCCGCGACGCTTAGTGCCGCTTTGCATGCCGGCTGCTTTCTTTTTACCCCCGCCGGTAGAGCCGATTACAACTTTATCTCCGAGTTGAAGTTTTTTTGATATAACTTCGATATTATTGTCATCGCTTGCTCCAGTTTTGATATCAATTCTTTCAGGCTCATTCCCTTTAAGAATCCATAATCCCTGATTTTGGTATTTTGGACCATTAATATCCGGAGTATATTTCAACGCAACAGAAGGTGCGCACATAACATCTTTACTTTGTTTTGTTATTATAGAAACATTCGCAGTCATTCCGGGCTTAAGTTTCAAATCTTCATTTTCAACACTTACAATAACGGTATATGTAACAACGTTTGATGTTGTTGTAGAATCCAATCGAACTTGGGTAACTTTACCGTGAAAGACACTATCCGGATAACCGTCAAGAGTATATTCAACCCCCTGTCCTTCTTTAACATTTCCGATATCTGCTTCTGACACATTAACCTCTATTTGCATTTTTGTTAAGTCCTGTGCGATAGTAAACAGCTCCGGAGCCTGAAAACTGGCAGCAACCGGCTGTCCGACATCAATTGCTCGCTTGATAATCGTTCCGTCAACGGGCGCAATGATTTTTGTATAACCAAGGTTTGTCATAGCAGTATTATAATTTGCTCTTGCTTGCGCAATTGTCGCTCTTTGCGCGCCAATAGAAGCTTTTTTGGCTAAATAATCACTTTCTGCCTGGTCAAGTTCACTACGAGCTATAAAGTTTTTTGCATAAAGATTTTTATATCTGTTATAAGTTTTTTCGGAATATACCAATTCTGCATTTAATCTCGCCAAGTTAGCTTCCGCATTTGTAATTTGAGCTTGGTTTTGATCAACAGAGGCTTGGAAATTAGCAGGGTCAATCTGTGCCAAAAGCTGTCCTTTTTTCACCTCTGAATTGTAATCAACATAGATTTCTTTCATTAACCCTGATACAGTTGAACCGACACTAACCGTATTTACGGGTTTTATAGTACCTGAAGCCTCAACAAGATCGGTTATTGTACATTTCTTTAATTCTTGTGTTTGGTAAGTTATTTTATGGGATTTAATATGCTTATATCCCACAAAACCCACGGCAGCCACTACAATAGCCATAATAACCAAATTTCGTTTATTCAAAGAATTTCCTAATTTCATCCTACTTTTTCCCTTTTTTAATTTTTTTCCCTACAGCCTCATCTATTGTCAATGTAACCGGCTGCGGCATAGCAATTACACTTTCTAAATTCGCACGCGCAACGTTATATCTGTATATAGTTTCAATAAACGAACGCTGAGCGGTATTATAATTAACTTTTGCATCCTGAAGTTCAATATAATCGCCCAAACCAACGTAATATCTGCCTTCTGCAAGTTCATAATTCTCTTTTGTCTGCCTAACTTTTACTCCGGTCAAAGGGATTTGCTTTTCTAATTCTATCATATCAATATACGCATTTTGAACCTCAAAATATATATCCTGATTCAATTTTTCAAGGGTGTTTTCCGCTATTTGAACCTGAGTTTTTGCAACATCAACTCTCGATTTTTGATTCATCAAATTTAAAGAACCCGAAAGATTTACCCCGACATTAAATGAATTTGTTCTTTCCATGTTACGAAATCCGTAACCGGTTGATGCTGAAATTGAAGGATAATAATTGCGCTTAACATATATAAGATTTTCCTTTACAGCATCCAAGGTAGAAGTATACGCCTTTAAATCTGCCCTGTTCTTGTATGCCATATCAATACATTCTTCAAAAGAATACGGAAATTCATCCACTTTATACTCAGATAACATTTCCAATTTCTCCACAGAAGTAATAAGTTTGGCATCTTTTACATTATTGACAGGAATATGAGAATCTTCTTTTCCGCTTGATTTCGAAATTTTTGTTAAATCAACCGATGCAACATTATCCTGAATTGCAAAGCCCTCTTTTGTTGATATCATATAGGTTGGGGCATCTTTTAAATACATTGCATTATTAAGATTAACAAGAGAATTTTTATAGCTGTTTTCAGCACGTACAAGATTTATCTTTGAATCACTCCATGTAACTTCCGCATTCACAAGATCTATTTTTGACTTTAACCCCTCTTCAAAGTATGCCTTTGTTCTTAAATAGTTTCTTTCATTTATATCAACATAAGCTTGATTTATAACAGTAGTCGCCCGAGCCGCCAAAACTTCATAATACCTTTGCTTAACATCAAATATGGTTTGACGGACAATATTGTTAAATGAATATTCATCCGCAATCATATAAAATTTTTGCATCTTGATATTCGCATTTGTTCTGCCGAAATTAAATAAAAGCTGATTAAGACTGGCTTCGAAAGAATAAGCATTTGTATCGGAAGAAGTCCTTCTGGCATGAATCGCATTAAAATTATATCCGGTTCCATAGCCGATGGTTGGGAAAAATTCCGATCTTGCCATATTCACATTTGCTCGAGAAATATCATAATTATACTTCGCGTTTTTAATATTAGGATTATTTTTTAGAGCAATCTTAATACAATCCTGCAAAGATAATACAGAACCTTCCGTAACTTTTATATCCTCCAGCCCATAAGAAAAACCGCAACTAAGAATAGTTGCAAACAATACAATTATCAGTTTCTTTATAAAAATTTTCACTATATTCCTTTTTATTAATTATTTAACGATAAAACACAAAATATGTTCAATTATTGCATATCTTGTATTTATCCGTGAATGTTACAATATATTAACATACAATCTTCTAAAAAGGCAATTATTTAATTTATATACACTTTATATATACAAGAACAGAGCTGAGGATGATTCAATGAGCGTAAATAAATCAAAAATTGTTACCGATTTGGTAAACAGAAATGCGGCATCAACTGACCCTTCGTTTGTTAAGCTTAATCTTGGGATTTCAAACGATGAAGACACAAGAAATATTATAAGTTCGACATTCGGAGTTATCAAAAACAGTATAGATGCAATGTGGTATGCAATAGGACTTGAACCAAACGTAAATATCGCATACCAAAATACAATGATGGATCCGAACTCTTGTATAGAAGTTAAGGGTAAAAAGTTTTACCCGCATCCCGGAGTCGGAAACTTAAAAGCATATAACGAAGCAGGAAACCCTTCAGGCGGCTGCTTCAGTATGCAAACATTAGCATAAAGGATAAAAAATGGTACAATTTAACGGCGTACAACTGAATAGTAAAATAGGAATAAACCCTGATACCTTATACGGGCATATACAGGGAAATGACTTTAGTCCGGATGCGGCTAAAATGAGTACAACAAGTAATGATGCGGCAATCAGACAATTCAGATTATCATTTCAGGATACAAAAAATGAAAATATACCCCATCAAATGAAAAATATCGTAACAGATAACAATGTAGGCAAAAAACTTGATATATCAATATAAAAAATATCCTCTCAAAAAGAGAGGATATTTTTATTTTAAATATTTCTACACACCGATTGCGGATTTTGATTTTTCAATACAAGAAATCAAAGTCTTTGCAACAGTCTGTTGTTCTTCTTTTGTCAATTCCGGAAACATCGGAAGTGAAATTACCACTTCTGTATTCTTTTCTGTCACAGGCAATGAACCTTTACCCATTCCAAGCCAAGCATTAACCTTTTGGAAATGCAACGGAATAGGATAATAAAGCATTGCACCAATTCCCGCATCTGATAACATTTTGTGAACTTCATCTCTGTTAGGAATTTTAACGGTATATTGGTGATATACACAATATGTATTATCTAATTCTTTCGGTGTTTGGATATCAGGACAAGATGAGAACAATTTATTATAGTATGATGCGCGTTCTCTTCTTGCGGTATTCCATTCGTCTATATG
>CAMOQI010000040.1 GCA_946622835.1 uncultured Candidatus Melainabacteria bacterium | reverse complement strand
AAAATACAAAGGATAAAAAATGAGCATTTATTTACTAGAAGTCGGAACGGAAGAGCTGCCTTATAAATTTATTCCGCAAGCAATTGAACAATTAAACAATACATTTACAAATTTTCTAAACGAAAATAAAGTTAATTTTTCACAAATAAAAGTTTATGCAACCCCTAGGCGTCTTGCATTGGTCATTGACGGACTGGATCCTAAAACCGCGGATGAAGAAAAAATCATAAAAGGCCCGATAGCATCAGCTGCATTTGATGAAAACGGGAACTTAACCCGTGCGGGAGAAGGATTTGCCGCGAAAAACAATCTCTCGAAAACAGATTTATATGTTCAGGATAATTACGTTTATGCAAAAGTTTTAACCAAAGGAAAATCCATTTCCGAACTTTTAAAAGATAATGTACCATCGTTATTTATGAAACTTCAAGGGGCACATTTTATGAGATGGGGTTACAACAATGAAAAATTCTCCAGACCCATAAAATGGATTGTATCACTATTGGATGATCAAGAAGTTAAAATAAAAATTATTGATAAAGAATCAACGAGATACACTCGCGGGCACAGATTTGCTTCCCAAAATATTTTAATCAATACCCCTGATGAATATCTTAATGCCTTGAGAAAGGAATACGTAATAGCAGATCAAAACGAAAGAAAAGAAATTATTATCCAAAAAGCAAAAGAAGCTGCCGCAACAATCGGAGCCGAACCTTATTACACGGAAGATTTGCTTGAAGAAGTAACATTTATTACGGAATATCCGATTCCGACTATTTGTGAATTTGATCCTGAGTATTTAAATATCCCCGAAGAAGTCACTGTCACCGTAATGGCTGTACACCAAAGATACTTTGCCTTATATAAAAACGGTAAATTAACCAATAAGTTTATTACAATGACAAATTACATCGGAAATGAATTTGAAAACATAAAAGCCGGTAACCTGCGTGTTATCAAAGCAAGGCTTGATGATGCCGTATTCTTTTTCAAAGAAGATACTAAAAAACCGTTATGCGAATACGTTGAAAATCTTAAAGGAGTAACCTTCCAAAAAGGTATGGGCTCAATGTATGACAAAACTCAAAGACTTATTCATATATCCAAAGCTATAGCTGCCGATTTAGGGATAGAATCAACAAACATTGAACGTTGTGCATTTCTTTGCAAAGCCGATTTAACAACAAATTTGGTTTTTGAATTTACAGAACTTCAAGGATTTATCGGAGCCGATTACGCTAAAGTTTCCGGCGAAAACGAAAAAGTTGCACAAGGAATAAAAGAACATTATTACCCATTAAATGCCGAAAGCGAAACGGCTGTCGGTATTGAAGGACAAATTGTAGGTATTGCGGATAAGCTTGACACAGTATGCGCAGTATTTGCGGCAGGGAAAAAGCCCACAGGCTCATCTGACCCATTAGGAGTACGACGCGCGGCATTGGGGGTTATTAAAACCATTATAGACGCCAAATTAAAAATTGATATTGATAAATACATAAAACTTACGCTGGAACTTCTGCCTGTGCAGAAAGATTGCGCACAAGAAGTTAACGAATTTTTTGTTCAAAGAATGATTATTTTGTTAAACGATAAATATAACAAAAATATATTGGAAGCATGCGCGGCTAAAAACCCGCTAACCGATATCACAGATTATTTAAAACGCGTTCAAACTGTAAAATCTATGGATTATCCGCAACTTTTGGAGAATGCAAACAGAGTCATTAGAATTTTGAAAGATAGCACTGTAACCGAAATAAATACCGATTTATTTGTTGAAAATGCGGAAAAAGAACTTTATAATGCTATTATTAACGTATCAGAAACTGATAACTATGATGAATACTTAGCAAAACTCGACGGAATGAATCCCGAGGTGTCAAAATTCTTTGATGATGTGCTTGTCATGGACAAAGATGAAAAAATCAAGAATAACAGAATAGCTTTGTTAACATTGTTAAAGAAAAAATATGACCATCTTACAGATTTTAGCAAGATATAATTGGGTTTCCGCGATTGTTAATTTTTGTAACAGTAATTTGTTAAAAAGTCAATTATTATTTTCAGGATACTTTAAAATAATACAATAAGGAAATGTGAAGGTAGGAATAACAAATGTTTGACCGAATTAAAAATTTAAAAATCGTTAGACGGTTGAAAGAGTCCATCAGCCCAAAAAGTCGCTGGCAAGCTTTTTCAGCTAAAAACACTTTAGATAAAAGCACCACTGATTATTTAGAAGCTATAAGCGGTGTTGAAAATCTCAAATCAGTTTCTGACAACCTAGAGCTGGAAGCAATGGTCAGAAGCCAACTCAAAGAAGAATTTCCAAACATTGAAAGCATGAAATCTTATGAGTTGCTTGTAGATGCGGTTATGCATAATCTGCGCAAAAAACAGCTTCAAGCCGACGATAACCTTGATATTAAATAGGTTACACCCCAAAAAGGGATATGCAAAAAAATACCCGATAAGGGTATTTTTTTATTCAAAAAAAATTCTTATAATCCCCTAAAGGAGAATTGATTATGACGGCAATAATCGGTGTTGCAATAGAAAACAGAATTGAAGAAGCCGTAAAATTTCAACAAGTAATAACTCAATACGGTTGCACAATTAGGACACGAATAGGATTACACAACATAGGGGAATACAAGTGCGTTAATTACGGAATAATCCTGCTTGAAGTTACGGATAGAATAAACGAAATCTATGCCGCATTGGCAAAATATTGGAAAGTACAACTTATGAGGTTTGAATAAGACATTAGTTGGGCTGAAAGCCCAACCTACTACTCAATGGTTGCTGGCAATGCTTGTGGTGCGGTCATCAAACTTGACGGGTGGAAGATTTCGAAAGATTACCCGTGGTAGGGTATTATTGTTATTTTTTATAAGTGACAAGGATATCTGAGTCTATTTTTTTAATATTTTCAATATTAAATTCCAAACACTGCGAAATTAAATCTTTCTTCACCCCATCAAAACAAGATTTAGCAGAATTATCGGCTAAGATTTTCGGAGCGATAAATTGATATATTTTATCCGCATAGGGTAAAATACTTCCCGATAAATTTCCGCCTGCTTCTGCAAAAACACTCATTATCCCAAGTTCAAAAAGTTTATCCAATACAAACTCAACATCAATTTTCCCGTGTAAGACTTTTGCAGGGACATACAATATTCTGCCATTATCAAGTGATTTTTGTTTGGGACAATGGTTTTCATCACAGAAAATTATTATTTCTCCTTTGGCGTATATCTTTGAATTCAAATCCGTTTTAAGCTCTGTATCAATTATGACTTTTTTATTATGTTTCATCTCAGGGTCATCTGCAATAACGGTAGATGAAGAGGTTAATATCGCATCGTATATTTTACGCAATTTTTTAGAATATTTTCTTGACTTTTCGGAAGTTATCCATTTTGAATCGCCGTTGTGCGTTGCAATTTTTCCGTCAATTGTTGCAGCAGTTTTTATTGCAACGAAAGTTTTTTGCTCTGTTTGATTTTTTATGAAAACTTCATTAAGAATTTCGCATTCTTTCTCCAGTACAGGCCCGAAAACCTCAATACCTGCTTCTCTCAGCTTTTCTAAACCCTTTCCTGAAACAAGCGGATTTGGATCTTCCATTCCGTAGACTACACGTTTTATTCCCTTTTTTATAATTATATCTGTGCAAGGCGGGGTTTTTCCCTGATGTACACACGGTTCAAGGTTAACAACAAGAGTGCAGCCTTTTGCATCTTCAAGCTTGTTTAACGCATTTCTTTCTGCGTGGAGTTCGCCATATTTTTTATGATATCCGACAGAAACAATATCCCCTTTTGAATTCAAAACAACGCAGCCTACCAACGGATTTGGGCAAGTTCTGCCAAGCCCCCTTTTAGCAAGCTGCAAACAAATCTTCATCTCTTTTCGATAGTCTTTCATAATTGTATTTTATTACAAATCATGATATATTCAAAATGTAACTATAAGTAAAAAGGAGAGAGAACATGGTAGATTTAAAATACATTGGGCATAGCGCATTCCAAATCACACATGACAACAAAGCCGTATTAATTGATCCGTTAGTAGCACTAAATGAAAAATATAATTGGCGCGAAGAACCACTGACAGACATACTGATTACCCACGCACACGGAGATCACGTAGGAGAAGCCATTGAAATTGCCAAAGAAAAAGATATTGAAATTACTGCAATAGCAGAACTTGCAGGATACTGCCAGAAACAAGGAGCAAAAGCAAAATCCATAGGATTGGGTGCTTGGATTAATTTTTCTTGGGGTCGTGCGGTATTTTTACCGGCATTTCATTCAAGCTCATTACCTGACGGAACGTACGGCGGTGTCGCTTCAAGCATAATTTTAGATGTTGACGGTGTCAGAATTTACCATGCCGGAGATACCTGCTTAACAGGAGAAATGAAGACAATAAGAGAATTATACGCACCTCAAATTGCGCTGTTGCCTATTGGCGGAAATTATACAATGGATGTTGAACATGCGGCAATGGCTGCAAAATGGCTTGGCGTGAGAACGGTTATTCCTATGCATTACGGAACATTCCCTGAAATTCAAGCTGATTTGGAAAAATTCGCAAGACTTATTGCATTTGGAAACACAGCATGCCAAATACTTAATCCTGATGAAATCAAATAAAAATATTTAATTTATACTAAAGGGGCGGGGTTACCCTATAGGGGAAACCCGCCTCTTCTATTGCATTTAATCATAATTTGTTTAATAATAATCATATAGGGGAATATTTATGAATATACTATTTATTATTGACAGAATTGAATTAAAGTATTTTGAATTTAACAATTTGGTAACTAATTTTTGGCTTATAAAAAGCCTGTTGAAGCGCGGCAACAACGTTAAAATTGCAACAATTGATCTGTTAAAACTAAAAAACCAAAAAGCCTGTGCTTCATGCTATGATACATACTTAGAAAATGAAAATATATACTATAGCAAAGAATCCTTACACGAATATAAAGTTGAAGATTTTCAATTAGTTATGTTTCGCCCCGACCCGCCTGTTGATATGGATTATATCAGCGCAACATACATTTTTGATTTCGTAAACAGGGACAAAACTTTTATTATGAATGATACATCAGCTATCCGTAATTTCAACGAAAAATTACACTCCACGCTGTTTAATGACCTTATGCCCCCGAATATTGTTACTGCTTCAAAATCCGACATTATCGAATTTTTAAAAGAGAATGACGAGATTATTTTAAAACCGCTTAATCAATGTTTCGGCGGAGGTGTTATGTATTTGAAAAACGGGGACAAAAATACTGCCGTTATAATAAATTCAATGACAAAAAATGAAAAAGAACTGATAATGGTTCAAAAATATATTCCCCAAGCCGTATATGGAGATAAACGAGTGCTGATATTAGGGGAAGAAGTTTTGCCGTATTGCATTCAAAAAGTATCTTCCAACAACGATTTCAAATTCTGCGAGCACAACGATAACAATATTCTCAAAGCCGTTTTATCGGATGAAGAGCTGGAACAATTCAAACCTGTGGCAAAAACCCTAAACTCCATGGGAATTCATATGGCGGGATTGGATGTTATTGACGGTAAAATTATTGAAATAAATGTGACAAGTCCATGTTATTTTATAAAAGAAATTAACAACCATTTTAATTGCCACTTGGAAAACATCATAACTGATTACATAGAGGAAAAAGCAAAATTACATAAACTTTGTACTGTTTGATAGGAGATACTATGCGATTGACTAAATTACAACTGGATAGAATGGAAAAACTTAAAACCGATATGATATACAATGCTATAAAAGGGAATTATAAAGGTTATAAAAATGCGAAAAAAGAATATTCTTCATTAGCAATAAAAGATTTTGACACTTTAATACAACTCTCACAGCAAAAACCAACCAGACCATCCGTAACAGTACCGCTATTTTCAAAATTCGGAATGAATATGTTATACATTAGAATACGAGATGCCTTTAGAATAAAAACTACAGATGAAAAAATTTTTAAATCACTTGCACAAGAAGCAGAAATAAAAAATTTAATGAGCTAAAACCTTTTGACTTGTATTCCTCTTAAGAATTACACAAAATATTTCTGTCTAATTCCGTAAAGTCATTTATTATTACACTAACAGCGGGGATAGATTTATATAATTCCTGAGGCTCTTCAGAACAAATTGCAACAATTTTACCTATACCGGCATCATACGCAGACTGTATACCGGAAATTGCATCTTCAACAACAATACAATCCTTCGGCTGTAATCCAAGCCTTTGGGCTGCAATCATATAAATGTCCGGTGCCGGTTTCCCCGGAATTTTCCCGTCAGAGTATACGATTTTGTCAATATCAAACCAGTTCTCAAGATGAAAATTTTCTATAAAAAAATCAACATTCTTTTTATCTGACATTGTAGCTATGGTTCTTGGAATATTATTTTCTTTTAAATAATCCAAAAATTCGACAGCACCTTTTGCAAGGTGAAAATTCTCTTTATCCCGTAAACACATTTGACGATACAATTCCTCTTTTTCATCCCCATATCGAGCAACCATCTCAGGGGTCGGCTGATGCCCTATAGCATATTTTATTATCTGTTCATTTGTCCTGCCAAACATATATTTGACCATTTCCTCATCAGTAAACATCTTCCCGCGTATAATCTTTGAATACTGACGCCAAGCCTGTTTATGCAATGCCGAATCCCAATATAATGTTCCGTTAAAATCAAATATAATACCTTTATAGGCCATCACTAACTATTGTCTTTCCATTAATTTGTTATAAATATCTAAATAATTTTTTGCCTGTTTTTCGTTATTCAATTTTTTGAATGTATAGGCAAGATTGTAATAAATCATAGGCTCGTCAGACTTTAAATCCATGGCTCTAAAGAAGTTATATCGAGCATTTCTGTACTGTTTCAACTTTAAATACGCACAACCCATATTATAATATCCATATGCAAAATCTTTTTTATATTTTACGGACTTTTTAAACTCCTCAAGCGCCATATTCGGTTTATCCTGAGTTAAATAAATATAACCTAAATAATAATGAGCTTTATAATATT
>CAMOQI010000039.1 GCA_946622835.1 uncultured Candidatus Melainabacteria bacterium | reverse complement strand
CTTAACCCCAATTATACACTTGCGTACTTTAACGCGGGTCGTGCAAGTCAACAAATGGGCTTTACTAACGATGCAGCACGCTATTATCAAATGGCGATAGATTTGAATAAATTATCGGAAGAATTGGAAGAAGACGATATACAACAACGTTTGTACAGCTTGTTTGATGTGTAAGATGTGAATTTTATCCAAGGTTTTTAATAATTTCTTCGGTAAACTCTGTCGTGGAAAGCGTTCCGCCTATATCTGCGGTTTTGTTGCCATTTGCCAGAGTTTTGAACAGCGCATGTTCAATATTTTGGGCATAGGTGTTTTCCCCGATATATTTCAGCATTTCTATTGCTGATAATAAAAGTGCTGTCGGGTTTGCTTTGTTTTGACCTTTGATATCAGGTGCAGAACCATGAACCGGTTCAAATACCGCGCAATCATGCCCTATATTTGCACCTTGCGCGACACCCAAGCCCCCGATAAGTCCTGCTGTCAGGTCAGATACTATATCTCCATACAGATTAGGTAAAACAAGTATATCAAATTTTGTCGGATCTTGTACAAGCTGCATACAAAGATTATCCACTAAAATTTCGCGCTGTTTAATATGCGGATAATATTTTGCAACATTCCTATATGATTCTAAAAATAGACCGTCTGAAAGTTTCATTATATTAGCTTTTGTAACAGCGCAAACCTCTTCCCGTCCGTTTTTTAAGGCGTATTCAAAAGCAAAACGGCAAATGCGTTCAGATGCTTGTCGTGTAATAACCTTTATACTGTGTGCAGTGTTTTCATCTATTTGCTCTTCAATACCGGCGTACAAATCTTCGGTATTTTCTCTTACGATTATCAAATCAACATTTTCAAATCGGGTTTTAATGTTAGGCAAGTTTTTGCAAGGTCTTAAATTAGCATACAAATCCAATTCTTTTCTGAGTTGGACATTAACCGAGCGAAAACCCCTACCGATTGGGGTCGTAACGGGAGCTTTTAAGGCGATTTTATTTTTTTTGATTGAATCCAAAACCCTTTGCGGCAGCGGGGTACCTTCTTTTTCAATAACATCGGCTCCTGCTGTTTGTATATCCCAATTTATTTCCGCCCCGCTTGCTTTTATTATTTTAACGACACTATCGGATATTTCCGGTCCTATTCCGTCACCGTTAATCAATGTAATTGTACGCATAATAAAAACCTCCGTTTAAATTGATTATACAATAAAATCGGAGGGACAAAAATTATAGGGGAAATTATGTTTTTTATTACGGTATAATCCTTGTTAAACTTTAATTTTTTCTTTTTAATATTAAGTTTTGTAACAAAATTTATATAAATTGAATATAAAAAGTCAATAATTTTTTACCTAAATTTTTTATATATATGTAAGAGTTAAACAAAAGGTTTTAAATAAGATTTAAACATTGAGAGAGGATTAGATTATGGCTACAATGCTGTTATTTTCTGATGCGGTAACAAGTGCATATAAAGACACATCAAAGGCTTTGAAAGAGGTTGATATGTCTGATAAAAAGATAGTTAAAAAGACATTGGTGGAGATGATGAAACAATCATTTTTCCACGGCGCGAATCGTTACGGAACGAATTTTATCGCGTAAGTTGTTGGAAATAAAAGGAAAAGGTTCGGGGCGGATTTTAAAAAGAAGAGCCTCAAGGAAAGCAAAGATAAAAGGAAATAAGGAACAGGAAACTTAAGGAAAAGAGGAATAAAGGAATAAATGCCGCGAAAGCGGCTTTTTTATTTTGTTTTGCGCCTATTTTGATTAAAGTTATGCCGAGCATAAATTCGGCAGAAAACTCGTATGACATGTTTTTGTAACAATATTATAATAAAAGGTGGTAATAGGAGTGTACAAAATATAGAAAATATATTATAATGGAAAATATATAAAAAAATAGCGAGGATGGATTTGGAAAGATTTAAGATATTAGGAAAATTGCGTGGGGCATTTTCGGTAGCGGAGATGCTTGTTGTTATGTTGGTATTGTCGATAGTGATTATATCGATGACGCCGGTAATGGTAAAGCGAGTAAAGAAAGAGGCTGCGAACCCTGACCATGGTACATTTGAGTGTTTCTGGGATAAAGAAAACGGTAAAGATGTATTGATTGAGCGGATAAGGAATGCAAGGGGTGAGATTGTAAGTAAAAAGGAACGTACAAAGGATGAATATTGTAGTTTTACACCCAAGCGCGGGGCGATGTTTTTCACGGTTAATGCGGTAGGGGGCGGAAGCCCGGGTGCCGGTATGATGAATGATTTGCCCTCGGACTGGCGGGATTATACCATCGATTTCACCCAGTTTAAAGGGTTTGATGTGTTGGAAACTAAAGATAATAAGGTTGATATCATAGGGCAAACATTTGATAATTTACCGGACATAATAAAGAATAATTTATCGATTCCTTTGAAAGTAATATTGGCATCCAGTGGTGGTGATTTTGGCTCGGGTAATGCATGGGGTGGCGGTTATCATACCCACACCCGTCTCGCGGTTCCCGGATGTGAGAAGGAAAGTCTACCTGACTTTAGAAAAGTAGATTTTAAAACGTATGAGGGGGATGAATACGTAGATAAATATCATACGGCAACTACTAAGTGTTTTTTGCTTAGTGTCTATCCAGGTCGAGACCCGAAACCAGGGGGACGACTGTTAATGAGTGGTAGTAATATAACCGCATCTCAAGGTGATACTATTAAGCATACAGAGTTTAATGCCGCTGAACCGGGATTTAGTCTTAAAAATTCTAGTAATGTAAATTATGGTTGCAAGGTGTCAAAAGGGGGAGAAGGTTTTCAATCCAGAGTGATATATACCCTGAATCCAACCGTCGCTGATGCACGACGCGGTGTGCATGGAGGGAGTGGGAAGTGTGATAGTGTATCATCCTTTGAAAAGGATAGGGGCTATGCTCCTAAGAAATATACTATGACTGAGGAAAACTTTAAAGATAGTGGAACAGAATTCACATGCCAATATTCTGATTCTGAAGACTGCGGTGTGGGAAAAAATCAGTTAAGTAAAGCATGCGATTGGTGTATAGAAGATAAACCTGCTCCACCAACTGAATATAACCTAACTGTGTGGGGTCGGTTTGCGACAGTTTTAAAGACTCGTTCAAAAGGGGTTAATTTCTACGGGCCTGCGGGCAATCCCGGGGAATTTAAAACGATATATGTGTCTAGATTTACTAATAATGTAAGAATTATTCCCGGAGCACCGAAACCTGTTGAAAATGGAGCTGTGGGCAACTCTACAACCATATGTTATCTAAACAGTGCAGGTACTAATTGCGGGACAACACTTTTAACGGCTCTTGGCGGAAAAGCCCCAAGGGTAAACAATGATACTTCAAAGGATTTTATTGTAGGCAGTATGTTTAATTTATCAGAAACTGGGCAAGTTATTGCTTATAATGACACTGTTAATAATTTAAAAGATCCGTCTGAGTCAAACTACGGTCATTATTTCAAAACAAAAGAATCCGGATTTGTTTATCCCGTGCCGGATAGTGAAAATACAATCCCTTCAACAGCAGGCCAAGGGGGGCATGGGGCATATACTATATTTAGAAAAGCAGGCAAATCTAATGCCTTTGAATTGTGGAAGACCAAATTTGTTTATAATGACTATGTGGAAAAAGTTACAAATGTCGGTCAAAAAGGTGAGAAAAGTGGTAGTAAATATACATGCGTAAGTAATAATCGTGAATTATATGAAAATGACTATTTTTGTACGCCAGGTGGCGGACATGGAGGGGCGGTAGTAATAACATGGTAAGAATAATAAATAAAAAATCAGGGTTTACAATAGCTGAAGCATTGATATCAATGCTTATATTATCTGTTTTTATCGGGCTATCAATGAAAATATTTACCAAAAAACATACCAAGCCCGTATATAACGCCTCACACGGCACCTATGTGTGTTATCGTGATGCAGATGGCAATCTTCATAGCAAATTCGGAGCACAGGAGAACTCGGTAAGTGGTGATCATTGCGTTTTTCGCCCTGCTAAAACCGCAACATATTATGTTCTGTCTGCGGTAGGTGGCGGTGGGGGAGGAAACAGCACCAAAGGCGGTTCTGCTGGTCAGTTTGAAACGATGTTTTTAACAAATATTGCAGACGATTTAAAAATATACCCCGGAGCGGCAGGGCAACCTTATTATAAAGGTTCGGATACTGTTGTAAAAAATAATTCAGATGAAGTACTTTTGTCTGTCAAAGGCGGCTTGGAGGGAACAGATAACCCTCTGATAAAAAAAGAATATGTTCGCTCCTGTCAGGTTGTGCCTCTTGCAAAGATACTTGATGATCCCACTAAAAAGTCAAAAATCAATAATTCTCAAGCTGATGATGCAAAATGTGATGTCGGATTTTCCGCTTTTACGGCAAAATTGTGCCCGACAGAAAGTAATATAAAAGATTATAACCAAAAAGAGCAAATTCACGATTTTTATTATAGGTATGCACAATATGCGTATAATGCAACAAATAATAACGCTTGGAAGCAAGATACCAATAATGGTGTTACGTATCCGGCATTAGTTAGTGTGGATGATGATGATGATGATGGGGTTTGGATGTATGATAATGCTGCATGTAAATCGGTTTATTGTGCAGGTAAAAAATATGTATTTGATAGTAAAGGTGACAAATTATATTATTATCCGAGTGGTAAAAACGGTCCTTCATATTTGTTATCTAACAGTGGTGACAAAGATGCCTTAAATGATTGTTTAACGGAGAATCTGTCTTATAACAGTGATATTTTGGTGATAAATGGTACGACTGATTCGTATTCCGTTATACGTGCAACCGATAAATTTAAATACATAATAGATTTAAAATATGATTTGACAAAGAGTAATACAACGGAGGATTATATTGGCTCAGGGTTCGGTGAGTATTTGAAAAACGCCTCGCTTAAAGATGTTACAACTCAGGTGTTGTTTATGGGTGACACCGATGTATCTATGGGCGATGGCGGTGCAAAAAATCAGCCCGGTATGCCCGGTGCGGTATTTATAGCGTGGTAATTATTTGAAAGGATATATAATGAGAAAAGGTTTTTCATTTGTAGAATTGATATTGATACTGGTATTTTTCTTTTTGATACTTGCGTCATTGATGCCAATGATTACAAGGCGCCATCTTGCACCCCCAAGCAGAGTTGACCATGGTACATACGCTTGTTACAGAGATCCGTACAATCCTAATATACTTAGAGAAACCCTTGTGAAAGGGAAAAGAACCATTATTGACAATAAACCTGCGGCGGGAGGTAAGTGTTCTTTTCGCGGGCCTAAAAAGGCGAGATACTTTTATGTTCAATTGATTGGCGGCGGCGGCGGCGGTAAAGAATTGAAAGAGTCAGATTATGACCCTGTGAGGAATGCGGATTATCAAATTAAGACGCACAAGCTGAACCCTCCTAAAGAAGGTTACCTTGTCGGTCAATCATCAAACGAACCTGCATATACTGATGATATTTTCCCAAATGGGAAAGAAAAAGATTATAATGAATTGGTAAATAATGTATACATAAGATTATTTGGCCAATCAGGTGATGGGTCGACGCAATCTTTTCAAGGGGAAACGGATGATGAAAGCAGTAAGCGATGTGTAGTTTATGGTGTGTCACAGAATGCGCTTTCTGATGCTCCTAATAGAGACTGTTATGGCGGAAGATACAATAAGAATATTGGTTGGACTGCTGCTCAGGCTGACGGTGCCAGCGGTGGGGTAACACCGGGTTCTGACATATATACTAATTCAACTTCCTGCAAAATTGATAGTAGTATTTGTGATAATTGTAATAATCTATATATTGTAAAGACATCGAATCATGATTATAAGTGTCCTTTAACATTGGCTAATGATATGAAAAAAGTTGATTGTAAAAACGATAAAGCGGGTAAAGGAACCGATGGTTATGCCTATTTTAAATTATCTGATATTGAGAAACCTATTAATTATTCTTCTCATACGACAGGGAATGTTTATGAGGTTAAACCTCAAGAAATCGGTCGTTATAATGATAACTTTAAGAGAGCAGCAAATGGGAATGGGGTATATTTTTCTTTTTATGATAGTTATGGTAGTCCTGTGAATTTGTTGTCTATTCATGGTGGGCAAGGGGCAGAATATGGTATACCATATGAAAGATATCCCAAAGTCACTACTAATTATTCAAAATACTGTTTAGAAGGGGATATGTATTTAGAGGGTCAAGATGGAAAAGTTGATTTGAATAGTTCCTATGCTTATTCTGATAAGCATAATGCGTCTGGTTATAAAGGTAGAATTAATAAAAGTAATGCGCAATGGTATGATTATACCAATTTAAAATTTGTACAAACCGATATTACTCAATCTCAGTACTTGCCTTATGGGGTTGGCGGAAAAGCCGGTGAGTTAAAAACAATGATTCTCAAAGAGATTCCTGAAGGTATTGATATGGTCCCCGGCAAAGGCGGCAAAGCCGGAAAACCCGGTGAAGATACAAAGCTTTGTTTCCCAAATGGTACAACACAAGCTGACTGTAGTAATACTTCGTGGCCAAAAGACTTAGTAAAACCGGCAAAAGGCGGTGCCGCAGGCGAAAATATGTACCTTTGGGAGATCGAGATTAACCCGTATTATGATGCTACAACATTGCAGACTACAACTACAGGTAAATGGCGCGTTGGTGAGACCGTCGAAGCCGGTGCAAGAGCCGGAGAAAAAACCAAACTCGAATCGATTATTAAATTTATAATCAGCAGCGCAAATCAAACATTGCGTGACCTTCTGATGCACTTTGGCGAAGGCGGCGCAGGTACCGCCGTCAGGACTCAGGCAACTTGCGGCGCAGATTATCAAGACATAGCATTGATGAATGGTAACACGGAGATAAAATCTAAACCGCATGAAACCCGCAAGTATAAATTAGACCTGTGGAAAGGCACGGATGGTAAGTATTCTTGTAATGACTATATATGGACAACAACTAATAATGCCACCGGTGACGGCTATTGGGTTGATGCTGTCGGGGTTGATGATGATGGCAAAGCTCAGGCCGGAAAGTCGGGAGCAATCGTTAAAAGATGGTAAAAACGATTTAAAACATGAAAAATTCTAAAAATGGTT
>CAMOQI010000038.1 GCA_946622835.1 uncultured Candidatus Melainabacteria bacterium | reverse complement strand
TGTCGGAGTTTTTTCGTTATGGATAGGTTCTGCGACCTCCGGGTTCCCGGGGCTATGCCGCCGAGCGCACCCGGTTGGTGAAAAAGCGAGGCGGAATAGGCGCAGCGGTCGAACAACACGCCATGCTCCAAATGCGCGTGTGTTCGGGCACCGCAAGAGGGCAAGCAAACGCAAAGCGTTTGTGCGATAACAGGTTCAAGTCCTGTCCCCGCAACCAAAAAAATTTCCGATACCCATTAGGGTGTCGGAGTTTTTTCGTTATGGATAGGTTCTGCGACCTCCGGGTTCCCGGGGCTAAGCCGCCGAGCGCACCCGGTGGGTGAAAAAGCGAGGCGGAAACCAGTTACTGAGATACCCGTTTTCTTCATAGGGACTGTGAAATCCTATAACCATTGCGGTTCCCTCCTTTTTGGAAAAGTATCGTTTGCTTAATCGTCTGAGTCAAATATGCGATTCAAAAAGCGCCGCATTATATTTGCGATTATCATCAAAAACGCTCAGTTCAATTAAGCAAACAATAAAACACCCGAAGCTGTTTTTGAAGTAATAAAAGGCAATATATTCAGAAATCGCAAGCAATAGGTATAATCCTACATCCGATTAATTGAATATCTTGTTAAAAACGAGACTTGGCTTTTGTATTGTTCATAAGTCTCTTTTAACTTAGCACGAATCATATTCACATCTTCGCCACAGTCTTTCACATATCCGGCAACTATATCAATATCTTTCTCGTATATTCCTGATTCTTTTAATACTCTTTTTAGCGGCTCATTTTTATAATAAATGTAACTAACACTATTTTGTATATGTTCAATTAAATAATCGGTATATTCTGTTGTCACTCCCTGTTGCTTCATAAAAAACAATACTATGTTTATAAACTTCGAAAAATCATATTCCACATAAGCATTTTTTATTTTCATAACATCAGAAATTACTTGATTTGTCGTTCTTTTATATGTACCTATATTTTGAAGAGTTAAATCAACCATTCTTCTAATGCTTAATCTGGAACGATTCAAAATCAAATTAATAATTCCTGCTTTATAATTTAGATATGGATTGTATTTTGAATCTTTCTTTAAGTTGAATATTTCAAGCAAGACATATATAGCTGATGCTCTTGACTTGGCGGTTGGATTTTCTAAAATATCCTTTATAGCAAAAAACAAAGCTTCTTTATGATAGTTATATGTATTATAAAGATCCTTTACTTTTTGAAAACTTGTATAGCCGACAACTGCCTTGTATTCTTCATTGTCACACTGTAGCTTTTTTAATAAATCCAAATAGTCATCGTCATCACATTCACTTTTTTGAATTCTCACATCTTTACTGTCCGATGTAATTTCAAATTCGATGCTTTTTATGGCATTATCAAAAGAAAAAGATGGGTCCGTTGGCGCTTTAATATAATATGCCGTTCCAAGATTTGTTTTGAACAATCTTCCGGAACGCCCCACCAAATTAAAAAAGTCGAAAGCTTCAAATTCATTCGAAAAATTACGACCGTACCCACGCGATGGTTTTGTAATAATAATGTTTTCTGTCGATGTATTAACGCCTTCCAAAAGAGTGGATGTGCATAACATAGTCTTATAGGGCTCGTTATCTTCTTCGAAAATATCTAGCTGCATATTTCTTATGCCCAATTGCAAATCCCCACAATGGACAAGAAATCCTTTTTTCATTGCTTCAACGACATACCACTTGGGATGTATTTCTTCACTTAGCCAATCAACAAATGCGGCTGTCTGTTCTGTAATGTCATTACTTTGAAAACCATTATTATTATAACTTTCAATATACTTTGGAATATCTGCAGCGTTTGCAAAATAAACCAACGTTCTCACATCTGGAGACAACTTGTTAAGTATTCTATTTGTTTCTACGAATCGGGCCTCAATAGTATCAACATAAATTGGACGTTCTATCACATCATTAACCACTGGAGAAAACTCAGATTGAAAAAACAGAGGATGCTTTTCCAATTGATCTATATTATCCACCGAAGAGATAAACGGAGCCAATAATATGTGCTTTTTGCTTTTTTTAACCAAATAATAGTATGCAAAATTTAATATTAGCTTTCTATCATCAGTGCTTTTTCGATCCAATTTATACACTTCATCAATTACTAATAAATCAATTTCGTCAATGGTGTCGAATGAAGCTTCCTCTAACACTCTATCATGAGTAACAATAAACATTTTGTATTCATATTTGTTGTAATCGCTTTCGGAGTTAATACCTGTAAATATCTTATAATTCTCGAAAAATTTGTGATACTTTCTAATCAGCTTTCTTTTATATTCATCAATAAGAGCAAGTGTGGGGACAACTAAAAATACAGTCTTAGGCTGAAAACGAGCGATATATTCAAATACCACATAAGTTTTCCCAAAACTTGTAGGGGCACTAAGGATCAAACCATCGTTTTTCTCCAATAATTTTAGTGCTTTATACTGATCTGGATGTAGTGATATGGATTTATCTAAACAAGAAACAGTAATTGCATTATATAGTGCTGAATTTAATGTATAGTTAGTTGAATACATTGTTAAGTCTAAAGCAAATAGTGCATTAGCGTTTGCAATTACATAATCTTTAGAACCATGCGCAGCAGTTATATTTCGAACAGCCTGTTTGCGCAATTCGGTTAATTCTTGCTCATTATGCATTGCTCGCACTCCTTTATTTTTTCTCTGATTTCAGTTACAAAAGCTTGCCTTAATCTTTCTTTATCAATTACAGGCACAGAAATCAGATAATAAATTGTGTCTATTCCAAACATTTTTACCTGCTTAATGGTTTTCATCTTTAAAAAGACTTCTTCAGTCTTATAAGTCCCGCCATGAGATACAAATATTGGAATACCAATTTTGTTTATCCCGGTACGTTCAATTAACGATGAAAAGTTCAAACAATGATTGAGGTCATCGCCAAAAATATTTAGAAAATCATCGCTTCTTGTAAAATTATTGTTCTTTATAGTGTAATATTCTTTTGAAATCTGTGCCTCGTATGACTCAAGAGATTTTTTTATTAAAGATATACCGTTTTCGATCGAATCAACCATTTTTGATTCTCCAAAATAAAGTATTTTATCTTTTAGAGAACAATGAACTGTATCAATACCGTAGACTGACATATTACTTGAAGTATTTAAGGCAAACTTTCTGATTATACAATCCAGATTAAAATAGGAATCTAAAATAATATTAAATATATACTCGCCGATTCTTCCCCATTTATCTCTTCTTAACTTGGATTCTTTAATTAGCTCATTGTCTAATATATGAATGATTGCAGAATCTAATGATGCTATGTCGTATATGCGCTCAAAATCAATGAAATTAATTAATCTATCATATATATTGTTATAATCTTGAAGCGATAGTTCTTCACCAATCCCCAAATTTATATTTGCATGTCTTTTTATCATTTGAAAGTCCAGAATATATTTTGAAAAATCTGCATAAAAAGTATCTGCTGTAATTGTAATAAATTTAAATTGGTAAGCATCCGTATCATGAAATACTGTGAATTTTTCAAAAGTATCAGAAGTAATCATTTATTCATCTCCAATTGTTTTGTTAAGATCAAAAGCCATATTTAAATTATTCGCTCTAATAAAAAACATCGTAATATAGTACTCTAAATAGGGAATAATAGTCTACTGTTAGTGTGTTGTTTTAGCAACAAACTCGATATCCTTTTTCGAATACAGCATAAAATCGCCGCAACGTCGTGCCTGTTTTAAATTGAGCGGAAGCTTTATTTCATTTCCCAAATCCTTATGTCTGAAAAGATTTTTTATTTTTTTGAAACTATTCGATCTAACAGTGTCAACAAAAAGAGAAACAGTATACTCATTTCCGTGGTTTTTAATAAGAATGTCTTTTCCTTCTATATCCTTTTCACAGGAGTAAATTACCTGCTCAAATTTATTGCTCTCAAACAATAACAAATAAAAATCAAAGTCTCGGATAAGGCTTGGGTACGTTCTGAGTATTCTCCCGGCAAGAGCATCCATATCAAACTTTTTCCCCGAATATTCCACCATGTTGTTATCACATAATGCGAATAAATTTTTATAAAATTTCAAATACTCTTCAAAAAACTTGTCCGGTGAAATAACAGCGCAATTATCAAAAATGCTCTTATAGAAAACAATATTTACTGCAGGAAAATGAGTTTGCTCAACTCCGTATTCATCCTTAATGCTTTTGTATTTTTCATAAATGTCGGAATACTTAAAACCTTTTATCTGGTCTTCAAATCTCTCGGAAGTCATACCATGATTTTTAAGAAAATACACTTGATTATTACGAAAACGTATTTCAATGTTCCCCATTTAATCCCTCATTACTTAAGGCGCTTACCAAACTTGCTGCCGTAAATAAACTCTGATCCTAAATCCAATCTGAAAATTCAGACTAACAAAATCAAGGTCAATTCCTACAATATCGGCAAACAGACTACACACTTTCATATTATATTCTTTTTACGCCTGTTAGATTGTCGGCTTACCTTGAACGCACCTGTAAACACAACTTTATTCTATACTCACCGTTTTCTTGAAAAACACTCATATATCCGTATCTGGATGTGGATGGCTTATCGAAATAGGTGTAATTGAATAAATAGTTTTCAAATTCAGTTCGATTATAAAGATGATAACATACAACCTCTCCATCCCGTTTTACAATTATATATCCTCCATTTGCATCTTCGGTTCCCAACCAATCATCTCGTTCGGGAGTAAGTCCTAATGCCCATGCACATAATAACTTTTTGAATTTATAGGGATACATTTCGGTATTGGAAAAACCCAATGGGTTTAATTCCTTCATTATATTAATGATAGACGAACAATCTTTAACCCCATATTGATAGCAATATAAAAGAGCATAGCTTAAAAACGTCGGCATTCTACTGTCAACAAATTGAAGATTCTCATAAAACTGTTCCGAAATGGAATCGTCATGCGGCCTAAAAGTGCATCCATGACTGACCAAGTTTTCCATTCTATCTATGATTTTTGTCTTTGTATCAATGCCGTTTGTTTCCGTCATGATTTCGTCAGTGCAACCTTCAACGGTATAAGTAAAATTTGTATTTCTGCCAGGGTTAATCAAAGTAGGATTTGCACCAACATATGATTTAACGGAAAAACCGCAAATAGGTGTAATTCCAGTATTGATGTCATAAAGTTGAATTGTAATATCCTGCTTCTGATTTGATGCTGCCTTAACCTTAGTACAGTAGATACTGTCAAAAAAGTCATCCACAGTCGGGATTTCAAATGCTCGCTCTCCTGATAATATCTCACTAAATAATTCGGCAGCAATCCGCTCGAATTCTCTTTTGTCGACTTCTTTCAAAAGAGTTTCACCATCATATATACGGACAATGTCGCCTGTTTTATAATCAATCGGTCGTCCCGATTCTTCCTCTCTTATAATCTTTATCACAGGAAAATATATCTCGTCCAATCGATTGGCGTTCTCATCAGCCGCATAAAGAACACCCGATGCCAAAAGATAAGTAAACGCATATATTTCGGACCATTCACCCTTATTATATTTTCTCATTTTTCGAGCACCTCCTGTATTCTTTTGGCAATTGCTTCAATAACATTAACCGTCACACTGTTTCCAAACTGTTTGTAAAGATGGACATCGGCAAGCGGCAGGACAAAATCATCCGGAAATCCTTGCAATCTTGCCCATTCACGGGGCGTCATTTTTCTGACGCCTTCTTTGTTGATCTCACCTTTGATATGTGTTGTAGGTATGAGATTCTTTTGGCGTTTGTCTATGACAAGGTTTCTCTCTCTGCCCATTCCGCCGCAAACAATGGCACCGGCAATGTCACTCCAATCGCGGATTTTATAGCCGAAACCGTTTCCTTTTGCTTCGTGACGTGCTTTGTGCTTTTTCAGAGTTTCAAGGTAAACATCGCTGAGATAGTACTTAGCAGGAACGGGCTTTTCCTCTTTGATGTCCCACAGACGTTTGGTATCATCAGTCATTGTCGGGAACTCAAATGTTTCGGGAGCGATATCGTTTCTGAAAGCGACGATGTAAATTCTTTCGCGATTCTGAGGAACGCCGAAGTTTTTGGAATTCAACACTTTATAGAAAACCTTATATCCGAGATCGGCAAATGTTTTGGTTATAATTTTGAATGTTCTGCCCCTGTCGTGTATCACAAGGCCCTTAACATTTTCGCAAAATATCACCTTCGGCTTATGATACTCACAAATACGTGCAACATCAAGAAACAATGTGCCTCTGCAAGTGCCTTTGTAGTCATCTTCAAAGCCTTGTCTGCGTCCCGCAAGGCTGAATGCCTGACAAGGGAAACCGGCAAGGCAAATATCAAAAGAGGGGATATCCTTTTCTTCAATTTTTGTTATATCCCCGGCGATTTCGAAATTATCGTGAAAATTTGCTTTATATGTTTTCTGAGCATATTCGTCCCATTCGCTTACAAAAACGGTCTCAATCGAATCTCCGAATGCACGATCAAATCCCATCCTTATTCCGCCGATACCCGCAAACAGATCAATGGATTTAAACTTGCTCATTTTCTTTTACCGCCCTTTCAACAATGTCCGCGCATTGTTCGATGTTTTTTGTAATTTCCTTGCCCCAAAAACGGATGACAGTCCATCCTTCCGATTTAAGCTTTTCATTGACTTCAATATCGCGTTGAATGTTTCGTTCTATTTTAGGGATCCAAAACTCTTGATGTGATTTGAAATCCTTCTTTCGATTTTCCCAATCAAACCCGTGCCAAAATTCGCTGTCACAGAAAACAGCCACTTTCTTTCCGATAAAAGCAATATCGGGATGACCGTATACGGACTTTACATTTTTGCGATAACGAAGACCTTTTTCCCAAAGGCACCGCCGAAGCAACAGTTCGATTTCCGAATCCTTGCTTTTTACCGCCTGCATATTCCTGCGGCGTTGTTCCGGAGTATGTTTATCCATCGTATTTACATTCCTTTAAACAACTCGCTGAGGGAGACACCAAGACCATCAGAAATTTTTTTGATGTTGATAATAGAGATGTTACGCCTGCCGGCTTCAACGGAAGCGAAGTAGGTGCGGTCCATCTCGATCTTCAGCGCGAATTTCTCCTGAG
>CAMOQI010000037.1 GCA_946622835.1 uncultured Candidatus Melainabacteria bacterium | reverse complement strand
CTAAAGAATAGGGGAGGGTGGCGGAGGCGTCAGCCGAAGCCGGGTGGGGTCTGATGTATATTTAACCTCACCCCTACCCCCCTCTCCTAAAAATTAGGAGAGGGGAGAATAGAGCATGTCATTGCAGAGGGAGCGGAACGACCGAAGAATCTATGTAAATGTAGATCCTTCACCCACAAGGGGTTCAGGATGACGAAATAATATTTACCCCTGTTGGGCTGAAAGCCCAACTTACATATTCTTCGGCTAAGCCCTCAGGATGACATGTAAGGTGTAAAGCGGTTGGCACAGGGATAAATAAAACCGTAACGAACTTATTCAACTTATTACCCTAATATTTTTTATTTGTGTTATCCTATCTTTAGGAGGGCAAAATGTATAATCCCAAATCAAGCAAAGCCGAAGAATTTATTGACCATCAAGAGGTTTTGGACTCAGTAGATTACGGTGAGAAAAATAAAAATAATCTTGAATTGATAAATAAAATTTTAGAAAAAGCTCGCTTGGCAAAAGGTTTAACTCACCGTGAAGCTGCGGTTTTATTGGCTTGTGACATAAAAGAAAAAAACGAAGAAATCTTTGAACTTGCTCAAAAAATAAAAGACGACTATTACGGGAACAGGATTGTGCTTTTTGCGCCTTTGTATTTATCAAACTATTGCGTAAACGGATGTGTTTATTGCCCTTATCATGCGCAAAACAAGCATATTCCGCGCAAAAAAATGACCCAAGAGGAAATAAAAAAAGAAGTTATAGCGCTTCAGGATATGGGACACAAGCGCCTTGCAATAGAAACAGGAGAAGACCCCGTTAACAATCCTATTGAATATGTCTTGGAATCTTTGAAGACAATATATTCAATTCACCACAAAAACGGTGCAATTCGCAGGGCAAATGTAAATATAGCGGCAACAACCGTTGAAAATTACCGCAAATTGAAAGAAGCAGGAATCGGAACATATATTCTGTTTCAAGAAACATATGATAAACAGCGTTATGAAAGACTTCACCCGACAGGCCCGAAGCACAATTACGCATACCATACAGAAGCCATGGACAGAGCCATGCAAGGCGGGATTGATGATGTCGGTTTAGGTGTTTTATTTGGTTTATCAACATATAAATATGAATTTTCAGCGCTTTTAATGCATTCTGAACACTTAGAGGCCGTTTTTGGAGTGGGGCCGCACACAATTTCCGTTCCTCGTATAAGAAAAGCCGATGATATTGACCCTAAAGAATTTGAAAACGGAATAGATGATGATACTTTTGCCAAAATAGTTGCCTGCATAAGGATTGCGGTGCCGTATACGGGGATGATTGTTTCTACAAGAGAATCAAAAAAATGTCGTGAACGTGTTTTAAAACTCGGGGTTTCACAAATAAGCGGCGGTTCAAAAACGAGTGTTGGCGGATATTCCAATCCTGATGATGAAACGGAAGAAGAAACCGCGCAATTTGATGTTGAAGACAGAAGAACTCTTGACGAAATTATTAAATGGCTGATGGAACTTGGGTATGTTCCGAGTTTTTGTACCGCATGCTACAGAGAAGGCAGAGTAGGCGACAGATTTATGGAAATTTGCAAAGACAAACAAATCCACAATTTCTGCCACCCGAATGCAATTATGACTTTAAAAGAATATCTTGAAGATTATGCCTCTGATGAAACAAAAAAAGTCGGAGAAAAGCTTATACAAAAAGAACTTCACACCCTTTCAAATAAAAAAGTCGAATGTATTGTAGAAGAAAACCTTGAAAAAATTGAACAAGGTGAAAGAGATTTCAGATTTTAGGTTTAAGTTTTACAATCTTTTATTATTTTGTATGTCATGTTAAAATACACCTATGGAATTTGAGGAAAAGACGCTAAATTCAAATGTGGTGTATGACGGAAAAGTTATGACCGTTGTAAAAGATGAAATTGAGTTAGGTGACGGTCAAAAATCTTTTCGTGAAATAATTATACATTCAGGCGGAGTGGTAATCGTTGCTATGAAAGATAAAGAAACCATCCTGCTTGTAAAGCAATATCGTTATGCCCTAAAATCAACAAACCTTGAACTTCCGGCAGGCAAGCTTGAAGTTGGCGAAAATCCTGATAATGCCGCAAAACGTGAACTTGAAGAAGAAACAGGATACAGTGCAAAAATCTGGAAACCCCTAGGTTATATAAACACAACCCCCGGCATTTGTACGGAAAAATTATATCTTTATTTTGCAACAGAACTGGATTTTGTGGGAGAACATCCCGACGATGGTGAAATTATAAAATGTTATGAATATAAATTATCAGACGTATTTGAAATGATAAAAGAAGGGGAAATAAACGATTCCAAAACAATTTGCGCCTTATCCAGAGCATTTTTCAAAGGGTATTTAATATGATAAAAATGATTGCAACAGATATTGACGGAACAATTTTGGCTTGGGGAAAAGATTTTTCTCCGCGTGTCAAATCTTGTATAAATAAATTAACTCAATTGGGGATAAAAGTTGTTCTTGTTACAGGCAGAATGCACGCATCAGCAATCCATGCAGCAAAAGATTTAAACTTAAATACCCCCATAATTTCATACCAAGGCGGATTGATAAAAGATATTAACGGGAAAACACTTTATAATAAAAATCTCGGATCTGATTATGCAAAAGATGTTATTAAATGGGCAAGAAGCAATGGCATCCACATAAATCTGTATATTGACGATAAACTATACGTAGAAAATGACAACAAAATAATAAAATATTACGTTGACGGAAAGTATATAGATTATACGGTATGCTCGTTTGACGATTTGGAAATAAAAAATGTTAATAAAATATTAGCAATAGATTTGGATGATGCACAAAAAGTTAGTGGCTGGGTTGAGGAACTGAAACAAAAATATCCCGAATTATATATCGTCAAATCCACGCCATATTATTGTGAAATAGGTTCACCCGAAGCAAAAAAATCTTTAGGTGTAGAGTTTTTGGCTGATATGTGGGGATTTAAGAAAGAAGAAATTTTAACCATAGGTGATCAGGATAATGATATTGATCTTATAGAAGCTGGCGGAATTGGAGTTGCGATGGCAAATGGCACAGACGGAATAAAAAGAGTCGCAAACTATATTACTGATAGTGTTGAAAACGACGGATTTGTAAAAGCTGTGGAAAAATTTGTTCTTTAATAATTGTTTGTTTTCTTGTATAATTCAGCAATTTTCATACTCTTTTTATATTCTTTTTCAGATATGACACTTCCTCCACACAACGGACAAATCCTAGGTTTTCCGGATTGAGAGAACATATATTTGCATTTTATACAAACATAATTCTTTTTTTTAAAGGGTAGAAGAATCAAACCTTCCATAACTAAAAACTCTACAATTCCTGCAATTATCCCCAAAACAATTAATAATGTGCAAAATCTGATATCCAGAAAATAATAAAATGGTAAACTGCCCAACGAATCATCATAAACAGGTTGAGAGACGGTAGTTTGGGTATTTATTTGACGATTTACAACTATTCCTTTTGACATATTACAAATCTACCATATTAGTAAAAAATATGCTATAATCCAAATAGATGAGGTCAAAATAATGTATAGAATCGGTATAGGATATGATATCCACAAACTTATTGAAGGCAGAGATTTAATAATCGGCGGAATTAAAATTACTCATGAAAAAGGTCTTTTAGGACATTCTGATGCCGATGTTTTAATCCATGCATTGATTGATGCAATGCTTGGAGCTTTGGCGCTTGACGATATCGGAACATTATTTCCCGATACCGATCCGAAATATAAAAATATAGATTCGACAATCTTGTTAAAACACGTATTTGAACTTGTAAAACAACATGGGTATAAAATAGTAAATATTGACAGTAATATTATTGCCCAAGCCCCGAAAATGATGCCCTACATTCCTAAAATGAAAGAAATTTTATGCAAAATTTTGAACGTTTCGGCAGATGATATGTCAATCAAAGCCAAAACTAAAGAAAAACTGGATGCGGTCGGGCAAAATTTAGCAATAGAAGCAAATGCCGTTGTAATGCTTGAAAAAATTTAATTCCTAAATCTGTTTGAAAGATAACTCAAAATTGCGCCTCCTATTTCTTCATTCGGGTCAAATGGTGCATTAGGGTTTCGCGGCTTTAAGCTGTTTTGTATAAGCATTGTTACCAAGGGCCCAAAAGCATCAGGCACCTGTGTTTTACGGTAAATGCCCGCTAAGAAAGTTTGGATGTTAGGGGATTGTGTGTTGTTAAATCTTGAAAAAACAGGATACATTTTATCAACCCCTTTTACTCCGTTATCAAGCATTCTGTCAATTATATAAAGAGTTTCAGTCAGTTGTGCTTCATTATTTGAATGTTTCAAAATCTCTGATAAAAACGGCAGAGCTTGTTCTTTTTGATTAACAAAATAATCAACTTCATTTTTATCAAAAATACAGTAATTTCTGTTGTTTGTCGGCAATTGACAACTTGTGCAGGCATAATACGGTTGTGCCGGCTTGTAATAAAATGGCTGATTATGTGTAATTTGCTGTATTTGAACCATAAATAATACCCTTAACTATATACATACGGAGGTCCGTTTTTAATTTCAAATAAAACATTTTCCGCCAATGTTTTAAGTTCTTCTTTTGAACGCTTACCGCTGTCTACTTGCTTATAAAATTCTTGAACAAGCGGTCTGGTTGCCGCATCTTTTTTAGCTTTAAAATTTCTCAATTCTGTTGAAACGAGTCTTTTTTGAAGTTCAAGCTCTGTTTCCGCATTAATTTTTTTGACTTGAACTTCTTTTATTGCATCTCCCACAAGTTTTCCGCCATAACTTGCCGCGGTTATACCAGTTATTCCAAAGAATAGTTGTTTAAATTGCGGATTTTCAGTATCAATAAGCCAGTTGTAGAAAAACGCTTTGTAGTCATTTACAAATGAATTAAATGCAGGCTTTGGAGTTCCGTCCCCGCCAATATTTGGATTAACTCTGGTTGTTGAAGTTTTAAATCTTGTTAAAATTTTGTTTAAAAACTCAGTTTTTTCCTCGGAATTTATCCAATTTAATTTTTTCACTTGTTCTGCTACAAATTCTTCTATACCTTCGGAACCTTCCAAAGAGCCAAACATATGTTCCAAATTATTTTTGTCAGTTTTTTTGGTTTCTTCGCTTGAGGTTTTTACAAGCTCTTTTATGGTATCTTTTGCGCGTTCAAGCCCATTTTTTAAATATACTTTACTTTTATTGAGATTTTTGAACGATAAAAATCCTAATCCGACAATTCCGATTGTTGTTGCAATCCCAAGAGCTATATTCCCAAAACCGGATTGCTTTGAATCAGTTTTTTTATTTTTTAATGAACCGAAATAGATATCCGATTTAAAATTTTTTTCAAAATTTTGTAATATTTTTTCATTATCATATGATAAATATTTTTCAAAATCTTGTGTATATTTTGACAGTAAACTTCTTATAATCTGCATTTTGCCTGAAAATGATTGAGTTTCTACGGCAACGAGGTTTTCTTGAAGATTTTTTTGAATATCGGCTTCTTTTCTTTTTACCCAAATATCCTTGTAGCCGTCAAAAAATGTTTTTCCCATAAATCCCATAGCAGAAAGTGCCAAAACACCAACACCCGCGATAAAAGTTTTTTTGTTGGGGCTTTGAAGCATTTGATAGACCACTTGAGAAGTTTCCTCGCTCAAGTTTACATTACGAGTGAGTGTTGGCAGCCATTTTTCTGGAGTTAGTTCTTTTGCTATTTTTGCACTGCGTTTTACAAACCACGATGTTGCTGCAATAGATGACATAACCCCCAAGGCTATAGCACTTAAGGGTATCAATTTTTTATCTAACCCTGTGCGGTTTCCGTACAATTCGGATGGCATTTCAACAGTATCGGAAATTATAAACGAATCTTTTGTTGAATTAAGATTATTATCTTCTTTTATTGCAGAATTCACTAAAACCCCTTCTTTTGTATAAATGGAATTCTTCTTTTGAGAAGCTGTCTGGTTTCTGTGATTGCGAATATTTTCAGAATCTTTCAGTGGATTTATATTCATATTATTCCGTCACCTTTTCTTGTTTGTTTTTTAATCTTCTATATAATTTATGGATAAAAGTTTTAACCTCAAAAGTTCTTTTGTCTTCTTCAATTTTCTTTTCTTCATCGTCTGTTTCTTGAGTTCCGAATACAAATAGTAATTTAAATTTTTGCTTAATTTTTGAGAAAAATTTAGAAATATTTTCTTCAACCGCATTTTTAAATTCGCCCCAAACTGCAGCCAACTTATCCGAGATATCAACAAATTTCGCGTTGAATGAATTAATTATATTAACAACCGACATTGGCAAATTTCTGATGATATTTAAAACATTACCTACAATCGCTGTCAGGATAAAATTTATAGGTTTTGCAATGATTGGGGGCATTGAGTTTGAAATCATCGAGGCGTATTGAAGAATTCTTTGGCGGGTTGCCGTAATATTTTTTTGAAAATTAGTTAAGGCTTCTTGTCTTGATTGTTCGGCAATTTTAGCTTGTTGTTTTGCGTGTTTTTGCGCCTTTAGGATTGCCCCTATTGCAGCACACTGATTATAAGTCATCTCACCGGGGTTGCGCGGTATATCACGTTTGGTTGTAGAATTCCCTCCTGCCATCCCGCTGCAAATCGGACAAGCCCCCGGTGGCAATCCGTGTGGACAAGCCGCGGCTTTTGCATGATTATGTACGTTTGCTGCTGATAAAGACATAAAAAAACCTCTTTATTTTCAACAAGAGGGCAGCCCAAAAGATTAAATCTTTTCTGGGGTGTTACTTATCGCCGGTAACATTTATCCACTCTTTTTGCGGAGCGCGTTGGACATACAAAATAATCCGCGGTTGATGAGTGTATTTACCCCACCTCGCGTAGCGCGTTGATTTCACAACATAAACCACGATTGGTGAGGATATTTACCCCACCTCGCGTAGCGCGTTGATTTCACAACATAAACCACGATTGGTGAGTGTATTTACCCCGAGCATTCCGACTTTTACGGCTGCGGCTACAGTTGGAGATATTCACTCCATTTCCTCTTTGTCTTGATATTAGTTGAAGAAATTTTCCAAGTCAATCAAATATGCCCGGATTGTTACATTCTCCCCTGTCCTGATTTTAGCAGAGGGGGTAGGGGTGAGGTTAAATATACATCATACCCCACCCGACTCCGGCTGACGCC
>CAMOQI010000036.1 GCA_946622835.1 uncultured Candidatus Melainabacteria bacterium | reverse complement strand
AACAGCATATGCTTCTGCCGGAGTTGCTTTAGATGAAGGAATTTCACCTGAGATAATCTATTGTTTAGACACAATTCCGCTATCTGCATATGCGCTGCCGGGTTCTGCTGAATTAGTTGAAAATACCTCGCAATATTTCAAACAATATGATGTAATTCTTTTGGCAAACCACGGAGTAATCGTAGGAGGAAGCGATGTTAAAGACGCATATTTAAAATTAGAACTGGCAGAAGCTTATGCAAAAACAAATATTTGTGCAAAAATTCTTGGTGGTGCTAAAATATTAACAGAAGAAGAAATAAAAAAAATAAATTTATTAGAAGGAAGCAGACGAGGAAAAAATAGTGACAATTACGTTAGAAAATAAACAAGGGCTTATCGCCGGAGATGGAAGTTTACCGATAAAAATGGCACAACATGCAAAAGAAAACGGTTTTGAAATTATATGTATTTCTCTTGCAAAGGACAATTTACACGATTTAAAAAAATACTGTTCTAAAGTATACAGCTGCCATCCCGGAGAAGTTAATCGTATTGAATCTATTTTAAAAGAAGAAGAAATAAAACAACTATCATTTTTGGGAAAAGTTCACAAAAAAGTTCTCCTTCAACTAAACAAATTTGACAAACGCGCAGTTGACTTGATAAAAGAGGCAGCAAGATTAAATGATGATCAAGTCATGCTTATGATAGTTAATGAACTTTCAAAACTCGGCATTGAAGTATTAGACCAAACAATTTTTATCAAAAATCTAATGATACCTGCAGGCGTTTTAGGCATACACAAACCGTCTCCTGAACAAATGGAGGATGTAAACTATGGGTTCTGGCTTGCAAAAGAGATGGGCAAACTTGATGTCGGACAATCCGTTGTCATAAAGGACAAAATGATAATGGCAGTTGAAGCCATTGAAGGAACGGATGCTTGCATAAAACGCGGCGCAAAATTGGCAAAAGACGGAGCTGTCGTTGTTAAAGTTGCAAAACCAAAACAAGATAAACGTTTTGATATTCCTGCCATTGGAATGAAAACTCTAAAAACAATGGCACACCGCGGCGCATCACTGATTGCGGTTGAAGCAAATGAGACAATTATCGTTGAGCAAGAAAAAGTTATAAAATACGCAGATGAACACAATATAGTCATTATGGCTGTATAGAACTCAACGTTTCCGCCTGACGCGTGTTCGACTCTCGCTTCACCCTACCGAAAATTTTGCTCTGCTCTACGCTGCGCTCCTCGCAGTAAACGCCACCGCTCACACTTGCAACGAAAACTCAACGTTTCCACCTGGCGCGTGTTCGACTCTCGCTTCGCTCGTTCAAAATTATTCGGGGTGAGTGAAAATTCATCATTTCCACTCACCTTACGGGTTCCGCTCCCGCTTCACCCTACCGAAAATTTTGCTCTGCTCGGAGCGCAAAAAAATACCGCTTTTAAGCGGTAGGGAAAAGTTACGAAAATTAATTGTAGGGGAAAATTTACAATATATTTTATGCATTAAATGTGTTAAATGATTTTTCTACGTTTTGGCTAATTACCTTCTTCACCGAGTCATATTCAGTTTGAAGCGCATTATGTTCAGATTCTAATTTAGTCAACTCTAAATCAAACTGTTTATCTTGTCTTTCAATTCTGTCCATATGCTTTTTATAAACTTGTTCAGCGATTTTAATTGCGGAAGAATCTTCACGTTCAACGATAGATTCATCATCATCCATAGTTGTTGAAATAAATGCTTTTTCAGCAACCGAGAAATATGAAAGTGTTAGATTTCCTGCTTTCAATTGATTAACCATCCAATTAGAATCATTAAAGATTTTATTTTCGCTGCTCATACCATCACCGGCAGTTGTTGTCGCCAATTTCTGACTAAAAGATTCTTTAAGCGTAGTGTAACCGCAAGTTCTCATTTCATTGAAGATATTTTTATAATAAGCAACTGTCTGAGCATCATATTTAAGCTCCTGTGTACTTAAACTATCATAGTATGATGCGGTCAAAGAAAGCGCATAATCATACAACTCGCGCTGAGCCTGATTAGCTCCTTCAAAATTCAACGCATGATCATGAGAATGAAGTGCATAGGCTTGATGACCCGCAGAATAATAAAATCCTGTTGCTTCATTTTTTACAAAATAATTTTTCTTTTCTGTATCAATAGAATTATCACTTGCATCAACATAAAGAAGAGTAGATTTAATTTCTTCACCTTGTTCATTTTTATATGTGAAAGTTGAAGTTTCCTTATCATAAGTAACATTGTCAAGTCTGTTAAATACGTCTTTTCCGTTCAAGCCCGGAGTTTTGTACCCGACAATATAGTTTCCGTCTTTATCTTGAGCCGTTTCAACAACAACTCTCTCGTTATAATATCCTTTTGCATCTTGCATAAGAGATACTTTCGGTGCTGAAGAATTAGTTGCATTCGTTCCGGTTGTAGTATTGTATGTTGCATAACCATCGAAAGGCCCGTCATGAAAAGATGTAAAGCCAAAGCCTAAAATATGCTGACCTTCGTAATTTGCAACGTTTTCAGATGTATTGCCGTTAACATCATAAATACCTTTACCGACAGATACCAAATATCTGTCCCATGCTTCATGAATAGCTGCTTCAGCTGCTTTTTTATCACTTAAATCAATATTAGTTTGGGTATATCCCATTCTACTTAAAAATCTGTTATAATCCCCGTTATATTTTTCAAAAGCCTCTGCAACGGTTTCAGAAACCAATATTTGCCCTTTTTTAGATTTAACAATATATTGTTTTCCACAAGCTACAGTACTGTTTCCTGTAATTGCAGCATAAGTTAAATCCGCATAAGTCGCTTGAGAACCGTTATAACCCGTCAAAACTTGGAATTTTGTTTTGTTCAAAGCATCTAAATATTCGTTATTAGCTTGCTCAGAATTATCAGCCAAACGTTGTTTTGAATGCGCAACAGATTGCTGCTCCATCTCATTATTCGACAGACGGGCTGTTATACTTAATAATCTGGCTTGTGAGGCTGCCATTCCCATAGTTTTTAACTGTTCCTTTCAATAATTTTCGTATCGTAGTCATGATTACGGCACATGTTGGAAGAAACTTTAAACTTTTAAGGAATAATGTTAAGTTTTTGTTACAATTGTTAATTTAAACTTACTTTGTAACCAAGCCAATTTCCGCAAAATACAATCTAAAATAAAAACAAGCAACGTGCTGAATTGAATCAACCCTAACCCATTGTCGTGTCGCCTTAAATCTTATTGCCCCTTTGGATTTTTCCGGATTTTTATGAGCAAAATTATTTATCTCATTATTAAACAAAAGCATTTGAGATTGTGCAGCTTTTCTGGAAGCTTTTAATATATAATCGGCAATCTGCTCATTACCAAGTTTTTTCGCCAAATAATAAGCCCCGATAAGCCCTTCAGAGCGCGAACCGTCTGGATAAAAATGATCACCGTGGTCATAATAAAAAGCACCCTCATAATCAATAAACGGGGTATCATCATGCCCGTACATATGATCAATCATGGTTTTGGCATCCCCGAAAACAAAATCTATATAATTTTGTTTCCTAAAATGAGGTATGGTTGTCCACTCTTCTATTGCCTGCATAAGCCAAGCATCGGAAGGAAGCGATGTGAACAAATCCGCATAAGATTTTGGTCTTTCATCTATTATCCAATCCAATGCCAATTCACCTTTTTGTAAAACCTCCTGCCTTAAGGCTTCATCACCCTCAAAATAGTTTGCAAATAATGCAAGCCCTAAAAGCGCTTCTCCTGGATAATAGAATGAAAATGTCTGCCTGCGCTCTTCATCATTCATATCAACCAGAGGCACACCATTCTGCACTCCGGGGTGAATGTAATACCCAAGAAGCTCCCCTGTTTTATACACCCTTGACAGAATATGTCTTGTATACATTTTTATATACTCATCATAAGATTTGTCGTCGGTTTCGTTTCGATACTTCATCATTGCTATAAGTATCATGCCGGTTCCGCCAAGTTTCGCTTTTTTATTACAATAAATATAACCCGCTTTTTCTCCGTTATAATCGTGTTCTCTTGTCAAGGTAACACTATAATCCAGAGCTTTTTTCGCCCCGTCTAAATATTTTGTATCTTTTGTAAGCTGATATGCTCTAATTAAGGTTACAATCCCGCCGCAATGGCGCAAATCATTATAATACAGATCATCTTCAGACCTTGTAGGATGCTCGTGATCCACATAATTATCTTCCTTTGCATCATAATAATACAAAAATCTACCGTCTTCTTTTTGGTATTTTAAAGTCCAATCAGCACCTGCCATAGCTATATCACATATTGCTTCAGGAGAATACTCATATAATAAGTTACCCCGATACAAAGGAACAACATCATCTTTATATGTGATAAAGGTATGACTTTTAACTATAAAGCATTGATGAGGGGTTTGTTTTAATATTTTTATACGCTCAGAAATCTTATTTGTCATATTTTTAATATGCGTTTTGCGCAAAATTATATTCAAAGCGCCTTTCAAATCCATTTGGCTGTTAACCCAAGCATCTGTAGGCATATATAAATATGACTGCCCGTCTAATACTATCTTAATCCCAGTTACACCCGGTTCAAAACGAGACGGCACAATAACAGATGATTTAATATCCGAAACATTAACTTGCGTCTGCTGCGTAACATATTCAATCATAATTCTGCATTTAGAGCTATCCGCAACATTAAACTGACTAAAAGTCTTATACGCTCTGATCTTTTCAATATCACGATTTATGGTTTTTTCTATATTATTTCTTAAAGATCCCCACCTGATAAAAGGAAGTCCTTCTTGGAAAAGAGTTATGTAGATAAATGTTATTTCCGGATTAAAATCTATAATACCCGATAAATCTAAATCCTTTATTTTAACCTCACTGCCTGAGACAAGCGATGAGCGAATACGATTCATAAGTTCTTTTACAGGTGCAAAATCTTTTCTATAAAAATTTCTTTCCTTCTCATTTTCAACAGAAAAATCCATAATCTACCTCACTTATCTTTATTACAATTGTACCATAAATTTGAATATTAACAAACTTTACAATTTTGCCGAGGGGGAAATAATGTGTTAAGTTATAAAAGAGAGGTTTTATATATGAAAAACGTAATAATATACACAGATAAGAAGTCTTCATCTTTGGCAGATGTAATCTCAGGGATAGAAGATGTAAATGTAAGACTTGAAAGCGCAGAAAACATCAAGGATTATGAAGCTTTAAATCCCCGTGTTGTAATAGTTGAAAGCGTTCCGGATATTAAAGATGTTTTGATGGTCACAAAATTTAAATATCCGCTATTGTTTATTGGTGAAACATTTAAAGGTGCGACAGTTCGTGCTGTGGCATTTGATTATATAAAAACCCCTATAGACAATCAAGAATTAGTGGTCCGAGTTAAGAATATGTTAAAGATAAAAGAATTAAGAGATAAACTAAAAACTTTATCAACAACAGACGAATTAACAGGATTACACAATCGTAAATATTTGCAAGAACGTATGGAACAAGAAATTTCGCGTGCAAAACGTTACGGAACAGCTCTTTCTGTATTGTTATTTGATCTGGACTTTTTCAAAGTTGTAAATGACATCTACGGTTATGAATGGGGAGATGTGTTACTTCGTTCAATTGCAGACAAATTGAAGCAATTAATAAGAAAAGAAGATATTTTAACAAGATACGGAGATGAAGAATTTATTGTAGTTCTGCCAAATACATCTGAAGACAATGCTTTTTTATTTGCAGAAAGATTCAGAAAAGATATTGAAAAAATGGAATTTATACCGGCAGGGGAAGAAGAGCGCCATCCGATTACAATCTCAGGCGGGATCTCGACATTTCCATGCTTACCTGACACGGAAGAAGATGCAAATACAATAATAAGATATGCTGAGCACGCATTATATAATGCAAAAAAACGCGGAAAGAATAAAATAGTACAATTCTCTCAACTAAACCTTGGAGATGGTTAGAGGAGGAAATAACAAAGATCCTTTCTGAACACTTACATAGTGTAAATCTGGTTAATAGGCGGTAGAAATACCGCCTTTACTTTTTGTAAAAATAAAATATCACTTGCAAAAAAATTTTTTTTCGGGTTTAATATAAATGCTCACATCCTCAAACGAGTAGGTGCGAAGTCATTAATCGCACAAAGTTAGAAGGAAAGGTAATTCAATTATGGCAAATATTAAATCTGCTAAAAAAAGAGTGTTAATAGCTGAAGCAAACAGACAAAGAAACGTCGCATTCAAATCTTCAATCAAGACTGCGATAAAAAAAGCATTAGAGCTTTCATCAGGTGAAGATAAAGAAGCATTGAATGCAGCAATTTCAAAAGCATATCAATTATGCGACAAAGCTGTAGTAAAAGGTATTTTACACAAAAATACAGCAGCAAGAAAAAAATCAAGATTAGTTCTTGCAATAAAAAAAGCTCAAGCAAACGCTTAATTGAACAAACTGCATAAGAGTAAAGCGGCGGGATTTCTATAAGAAATCCCGCCGCTTAAAATATTTACCATTTTTTAAAAATAAAAAATACCGCAAGAATAATTAAAGCAAAACCGACCAGATAATTCCATTTAAACTGTTCTTTCAAATAAAATACGGAAAAGAAACTAAAAACCACAAGAGTAATAACTTCCTGAATAGTTTTTAATTGAGCGGCGTTATAAGTTTCATAACCAATTCGATTGGCAGGAACCTGAAAACAGTATTCAAAAAGAGCTATACCCCAACTAACCAAAACAACAAGCCATAGGGCAGAATTTTTAAATTTCAAATGCCCATACCAAGCAAAAGTCATAAAAATATTAGAAATAAGCAGTAAAACAATGGGTGAAAGTGCTTTAATCATGATAATTACCTTTCTATGGGAAAGATTTTAACACAAATAATACTGCTTGACAGTAAGAAATTTTTTGCATATAATTTGGAATACAGACACACGCCGGTATAGCTCAATTGGCAGAGCAACGGTTTTGTAAACCGTAGGTTGTAGGTTCGAGTCCCATTACCGGCTTTTCTTATGGAAAACAAACTCTATGCCCTTGTGGCTCAGAGGTAGAGCACTCCCTTGGTAAGGGAGAGGTCGCGAGTTCGAGTCTCGCCAAGGGCAAATTTTAGGCCTTGACGGGTGGGTTCATAAGGGAAATGAAAAATGATGAATATGGGTAGGTGGCCGAGTGGCTAAAGGCGACAGACTGTAAATCTGTTCTCGCGAGAGTACGGTGGTTCGAATCCACCCCTGCCCAATGTAAAAAGGATAATGACTTTTGTTATTATCCTTTTTATTTTG
>CAMOQI010000035.1 GCA_946622835.1 uncultured Candidatus Melainabacteria bacterium | reverse complement strand
CCAGATATCAATTACCGTCCGGTTTTGGCAGAGTCAAAATCAACGATGCGTATGCCTATAATGCTTGGCAAAAAGCAAGCTTGGGCGCATATCAGGGTAATAGCAGCGGATTTGGTTTGCCGTTATTCAATTTTGGATATCCGACATACGGTTTTGGAATGAATTTTTCGGCATGGGGTTTTGGTTATCCTGCTTATGGCTGTAATTTTACTAATTCTTTAATGCTTGGTACAGTAATAGGACAAACAATAGGCTATGGTGTGAAAGCTATAAAACAGTTATTTAGTAAAAATGTTTAATATTTTATCTGTTTTCTTTAAGGATTTCAATTTCCGCCTTTAATCTGTTTAATTCACAACTGATAGGATCGGGGATTCTGTTGTGCATTAGATTTCCGTTATCATCAATAAGTGTTCTGTGGGTAATCCTGCCGGGGATTCCGACAACCGTTGAATTTGGCGGGACATTATCCACAACAACAGAACCTGCACCGATTCTGACATTATCACCTATTGTAATATTACCTAAAACCTTTGCGCCAGCCCCTATAACAACCTTATTTCCGACAGTAGGATGCCTTTTGCCCGTTTCTTTTCCTGTTCCGCCTAAAGTTACTTGCTGGTATATAAGAACATCGTCCCCTATTAATGTGGTTTCTCCTATAACAACACCTTCTCCATGGTCAATAAAAAAGCGTCTGCCTATTTCAGCCCCCGGATGAATTTCAATTCCGGTAATAATTCTTGTGAAATATGAAATTAATCTTGGCAAAAGCGCAATTCGCCATTTAAACAACTTATGAGCAAGTCTGTATGCGATTAAAGCGTGTAATCCCGGATAACAAAGTATTACTTCAGCTAAATTTTTTGCCGCCGGATCGTTGTCATAAATGACTTTTATATCTTCCTTAACTTTTGATATGCCTCGTTTTATTGTGGTGAACATAATTACCTCTAACTAAAATTATATTAAAAATAATAAAAAAACAATAATAACTTGGGGGGGGTATGTAATATTGAAATAGGGCGCCGCTTTTTAAAAGCGGCGCCCAAACTCTTTATAATTTAGCTTCCAAGCTTTTTAATAGAGTTCTTAAATCGTATATTTGAGAATTATAAAATTCTAACCATGTTTCGCCTGTTTTTTCATTTCTTATTTCATCTTCACAAACCGCGCGAATGCGCTTTGTATCAAGAAGAGCAAGCTTTTCATTAATTTCTTCAATTTGGCGCTTGATTTCTTCTTCTTCTTTTAATCGTGCATATTGCGAGTTTTCAATGATTTTACCGTCTTTAAAAATGAAATAAGTGGTATCTTCAAGAAACTTGTCATAAATTTCTTTTGAGACTTCAATATTTGAACAGTCTTCTTTTTGGTTTGGAAATTCACCACAACCGTTTATTTTATTGTTTTCTACGTATATATACATTTTTACCTAACCTTTCTGTAACCGTATACTTGTATAGAATTTATTGTACCGCCGCCTGTTACTGATGCGGTATAATAAAGTTTTCTGTTTGCACCAACCAATGTATATCCGCGAACAGATGTGGTCATCGTGGATGCTGTTCTTGTCTGGACGGAAGCAGAAAGCCCGGGGATTCCCGTGTTGCCATGATTCCACACATGCACATAGCTGCCTGATGTGCTGTTTGTCAAAACAGATAAATAATTGGCAACCATGTATGTGTTGTTGTCTTTTGGTAAATAATTCGACAAATCATAAGTTGCTACGAGTTTGGCATTACCGGCAGTCAAACTGATATTTGAGCCAAGAGTTGTTACGCTTGTGCCAACCCATTTGCCGTCATTATCAGCAACATCTGCTTTACCGTCTTCAAGTTGTGTAATTCGTGTGTTTGAATTTTCTATTTTTTCTAAAACGTCAATGAAGTTTGCATTAACTTCATCCGCTTTAGCCTTTGTCCCGGGGACAAAGGAATACGGAACTCCATATGTCATAATTATCCTTTCTGACATATATCCGTATAATCAGGGTAAAAAGCTCTTATTAACAGGATCATTATACTAAATTTTTGGTATTTAGTCAAGACAAAACAGGGACTTCATACAGAAATCCCTGTTTTAATATAATAATTAAATGTTTTCTTTGATTAAGCCTGGGTGTCAACAGCTTCTTTAGCAGCTTTTCCTTTTAGTAAACCTTTCAATGGATCATAAATCCAAGTAGCCAGTTTATCACCCGCTTTTGCGAGGTAATGTCCGATTTTTTCCGGACTGTACCAATTCAAATCAGCTAATTTTGCTTCAGGTAATACTTTGAGAATATTTTGTCTGCTTAAAACAGCTAATGTTGCTAATGCTGCAGCAACAACCACTGCACCAATCGCGAATTTTTTGCCGGTATTTGATTTCTTTTCTGCCGCTTCAGGCGTTGCAGCTTGCGCTTCCGGAGCTTTTTTTGCAAAAGCACCTTCACGAGCTAATAGTTCTTGATCACCTTTAAAATGTACATTTGAAACATTTGCCATAGACACAGGACCAATCATGAGAAAACCTCCTTACACACACTTTTGTTACAATAATAATAAAACACCAAACATAATAATTTTGACTTATAAATTTTATTTCTCAAATTTTTGTAACAAAAATTTACATGATTTTTGGAATAAAATTTTATCATGTGCCATCTATATATGTAGAGGGGGAGAGATTATGTCAAAAACAGAACAAACACTTATATATATTACGAATGAAAATATTGAAGAAGCAAAATTTATGTCACGCAGCTTTGTTAATACGAGGGTTAAAACAAGGGCTTATATCAACGCATTGTGCTCTGAGGTTATAAAAAACTATTTGCAATCCGAAGGTATTGACGTTGATAATTTACACAATTTGCATTCAATATCAAAAGTGTTGGAAAACAACGATATTGCGGACATTTTACTCCCGAATATTCATATAGACGTGCGTGCTGTATTTGAAGAGGATTTAATTTTTGTTCCTAAAAGTCACTTTGAAAAAGGAATTGAACCGGATGTATATGCGGTTGTTAAAATGGACGAAAACTACAACTCTGCAGAATTTCTCGGATATTTCCAAACAGATGTGATAGATGAAGATAATTCAAATAAAGATTATTATTTTGTGACAAAAAAACAATTAATCTCTCCTTCGACGTTTAAAAATTTTGTAAAAGATTTTGTGGGTAAAGCTCCAAGATACTTAACCGAAGATGATGTGCTAAGAGGAAAAGAATTAGCGCTTGGAATGAACGATAACAATATATCGAGTTTGGAAGAAAAAGAATTGCTGGAATTGCTTTTATTGAGTGATTCTTTAAGAGAAAGTGTTCTGGAATTTGATAATTTTGAAAAATTAGCTTACAGCGCATCTTCTCAAGTTGTTAATTTAATTCAAAATGCAGTGCCGATAGCAGGAGAAAATCTGACTGCGACAGATGAAGAGGAAGGTTTTGAAGGTTTTGGAGATTTTGATTTAAGTGATACCTCGCAAGAAATGTCTGTAGATGATCTTTTAGATAGGACTATCGCCGCAATTGATGAGGATAAAGAAACAAAACCGGATTCAACTGCGGGGGATGTGCTATCAACGCTTGGAAAAGCTGCTGCCGGAACAGCTGTAATGGCAGCGGGAGCGGCATTTGCTGCGGGGACTTCACAAGCTGCGGGCGCGGCAGAAGTTGTTGAAACAGGTTTGGATGCGGCAAAACAAGCTGCAGAAGTTTCGGAAGAAGCAATTAAATTAGCCTCTGTTTCCGGTGATATTACACATGACAGTGATGTTGTTCCTGAGCTTGATTCATCAGATGATTTTGATATTCAAGAACCTGAATTATCTTTGGATGATGAGGCGGTTGAAGAGAATTCTGTTGAACAAGAACTTACGGGAGAAGATGAATTTGAAGCCGTCAAAGATTTATCCGAGATGGATAAAGTTGAAACAATAGCATCTGAAGAAAAAGAACAATATTTTGAGCCCGAAACAGTGAATATGCATGAGATGGAATCTGTTGAGAATGAAGTAATAGAAGAGGACGTTGATTCATTATCTGATATTGATAATTTGGAAGTTCCGGAGACTTTAACGAATGAAGATGAATTTCTGGAAGTTCACGGAATCTCTGAAAGCGAAGTGGTTGATTTGCCAATGACGGATTTTTCAATAAATGAAGATGGAACATCTTCCATTGATGCTATTAACCTTGAAATGGAAACTCAAGAGCCGGAAGAATTACTGGAGATGCCTTCTTTATCAGCGGCAGCAGATGAATTGAACATTGAAGATGATTTATCTCTGGAGCTAAATGAAGAAAAAATTGAACAACCGGAAATTTCTGATGAAATTGCGGCTGAAACAACCGTTCCGGAGCAAGAATCCGAACAGCAAGATATAATTGATGAGAAATTATCAGCAGATGATGATATTGAAAATTTAAATGAAGATATAATTCAATTTGATGCGGATGAAGAACTTTCGAATGAAGATGTTATACCGTCTGATGCGGATGAAGAACATTCAAATGAAGATGTTATACCGTCTGATGCGGATGAAGAACTTTCGAATGAAGATGTTATACCGTCTGATGCGGATGAAGAACATTCAAATGAAGAAATACAAGATTCCGCATACGAAGTTGAAGATCTTGAAAATCTTGCTGATAAAGGAATTCTGCAAGCTGCAGTTCCGGAACACGAACCGGTGGGTTATGAGTCTGCGGATCTTTCTGACTTTGTGGATTTTGAAGATTTTAAACCGCAAAATTCTGAAGTTTCTGACGATGTTGATGATGTGCAAAAAACTGTTGATATTGCGCAGGTAAGTGAAAATTCTACGCTTATAAGCAGTGAAAATCCAATTGTCGGTGAAATTCCGATTGATGTAAACACTCCTATTGAATCAGGTTTTGATGCAACTCCGTTGGGTGAATTATATAACCCATCTTCTGAAATTCCGTCAGAAACAATTGTGGATACCCCCGGAACAATCGGGAAAAAAGTACCCAATTCAAAAACCTCTATGACAGGTATTTTTGGAGCAATAATCGCATTGCTAATTGTCGGTGTCATAGGATTTTTTGTTTCAAAAATGATTAATGCTCCGAAAAACGAAGCACCTCAACCAATTACGGATGAAAGTGTTCCTTCGGCGGTTGATAACGGAGCGGGTAATTCAAATACTTTAAATGTTGATAATAAAAATGTTGTAAACATGAATAAAAATACAAATGCCCTTGCCTCAACCGCAGGATCTTCTGTTGCAGAAGCGAGAAAATCAGGACATGCCACAGCATTTGTTGATATAAAACGTTTGACTTGGGAAGTTCCGGATTATGTTTCTTACGATGCCAATTTCAAACAATACTTCCAATCTGTCGGAAAAAGTTTGAAACTTGCTCTCGTAAGCGATTTACTTTTGGCAACCGATTACATCTACTCAAGTCCCGTAAAAGTCAGTGTAACCTTTAGCAAAGAAGGTGATTTTAAAAATTCGCAAGTTATAAATTCAAGCGGATCAACTCAAATTGACAGCATTGTGTTACAAACTGTTAACCAAACGTTAAAGAGCCTGAAAGCTCCTCATAGCATAGGTAAAGATGAAAGTACAACAGCAATACTTAAAATTTATTTTTAAATGTGTTATAATACACTTAAATAGAGGGATAGTATTGTGAATATAGCTCAAGATAAGATTGATTTAATCAGCAAAATAATAAAAAACGACCGAAAATACTCAAATAACGAGGATTTATTTGAAGACTTTTTTAATGAAGCATGCAAGCGCTCGGTTGGTATTATTGATGCAATAGACACAGAAGCTACTTTAGAAGCGTACTTAAAACGTATTGTAACAACTTCTATTTTAAATGTATTAAAAGATTCAGGAAGATTGCGACGCACCAGAAGCGGATACATGTCAACAAATGAAGTTGTTACGGATAACCCGCGCCAAATTGATTACTCAAATTTAGTCGTTGATTATTCTTCGGTTAAATTACCGGAAAATCCGGAAGATGTGGTTATACAAAAAGATCTTTTAACGTTTGTAGCTCAAACTATCAGAAAAATAGACGCTCAAGAACCGGATGAAAAGTATTTATCCATATATTTAATGCGCTATGATAAGGGAATGACCCAAAATGAAATCGCACACCAAATGGGAATTTCTCAATCAGAAGTTTCAAAAAGACTTTTTAAACTAATGGAAAAAGTCAGAGCTGTTATCGAATAAGTCTAAACTATGAAATGTCCTGCTTGTAAAAAAAATATTCCGGATAATTTACTAAAGTGTCCTCACTGCAAGACACGCACCGGAGTAATATGTAGTAATTGCAGCAGCGTTAATTCAATTGGGGCAATAAATTGTACAAATTGCGGAAATGAATTACTTAAGGTTTGCTCAAATTGCGGAAGTGTAAATTTTCCGGATGCGCAAAAATGCCGAAAGTGTGCATCCCCTTTTGTAAATAATAAATCCGAAGACGGAATTACATATTCTCCGAAATTAATGACTTTTAAACAAGGGTTTGAAACTTTGGCAGAAGGTCTGATTTCCGCTGAAAAAAAAGTCTTTTCAATTACAGGCAGGCGTGGTATCGGCAAAAGTTTATTGCTAAAAAGTATAATAGAAAATGATTTGAGCAAAGGTTTTAAGTGGGGTATAGCAAAATGTACTTCTCTTACCCAGCTTACGCCGGGCGGTGCAATACAAGATATGCTGCTTAATCTTTTTAAGCTGCCAAATTATGCTTCTAATTCTGAAGATATCTCCCAAGATCTTAAAAAAGTTTTTACTAAAGAACTTAAATTCCTTGAAGAAAACGAAGTATCAGATTTTGTAAATTTTCTATATTCTTCAAAAGACGGACATTATGAAGATATAATTTTAAACAAAAAAAGAACGTTTGATATTTTAAACAAGATATTTTCAAATTTTTGTGCATCTGCCAAATTTGTTGTTGTTCTTGATAATTTTGATTATATAGATGGTTTTTCAATAGAATTTATAACAAATTATATAAAAAACCCCAAAAATCAAAAATATTTAAAATTGATAGCTGTTTATGAAGCAAATAAACCTATACAAAGCATTTTCTGTGTAGATTTCGGTGCTAAAAATGCCTATGAAAATATTCATCTGAACGATTCAAGCTCTGTTGAAAACTTAAAAATATCCCAGGAAGCGGGGCTTTATGTCTCCGAAAGAGAAAAGCAAGTTATCCTTGATAAAACTAAGGGAAATTTTGCATTTGTTGAACAAGCAATAAGTTATTGTTTTGATTGTCAAATTTCTGATAAAGCTTTCCTGATGCCAAAGACTTTCCCAGAGTTGATAAATGAAAGATTAACAACCATAAAAAAAATTAATCCTGAAGCGCATAAAATACTCTGTGCTGCGGCAATTCTCGGTGATAAACTAAATCCGCCGCT
>CAMOQI010000034.1 GCA_946622835.1 uncultured Candidatus Melainabacteria bacterium | reverse complement strand
TTACCGTCAGAACCCGTGTATTCATAACCTTGTCTATACGCACATTCAGGCAACCAGCATCCTTTTGCCTTTTTGCCAAAGAATCTTTTTGTTGTATCAGAACCAACTTTGAATTGTGCATTCAAGTTGTTATCAGTTGCCAAAAGCGGTGAAAATCCGTGCGTAGCGCCGGAAGTTGTGATTTCAATACATCCTAAGTCTTGGTATTTTTTGAATGCTCCAATCAAATCCATTCCGTATTTGTTTACAAATGAATTTTTAATATTATTGAACCAATCAAAATAGTATTTTGCCAAGTATTTTAAGTGTTGTGAATGAGGAACTTCAGGATTAGGATATCTTTCCAAATCTTCAGAAACACTCTTTATTCTGGAATCCAAATATTCTACAAATCCTAATTTTAAATGTTCATCCGCCAATTGTTCCGCAAGTATCGGAGTAATCCCGACTGTTAATTTTGCTAAAATACCTTCATCATACAATTCTGAGATTGCATTCAAAAGCGGAACGTATGTTTCAGCCATACATTCATATAAATTTTCCTCCCCAAACGGCCACATTCCAGCCTTTCTATAGTACGGAAGGTGTGAATGTAACATAAATACGAATTGTCCTACTGCCATTTGAGCCTCCAATCTGTTGAACTATACTTATATATAATTCAATTATGTACAAAATATATATACCACAAACGGGTAAAAAATATAATACTATTTAACTAGTTCTGTTGAATAAGTTTACAAATGTTTACAGTATAGTGTAAAAGAAATAGAGACAAGTAAATGGAGTTTTATTCTAGATATATTTAGGGCTTTAAAGTTCGTGATGTGCAGTTATGATAATTAAAAAATGTCAGGAATTAAAATCTTACATGGAAGAATAGTATAGATATGGCTGACTATTAAAATTATAAAAGTTGTGTTGTTATACAACATCTTGTAATACACTTAAGTCAAATTTTTCACAATCTAAATTATTTATATTTTTAAACTCTTCTACAGATATGCTCAATTCCTCTGAATCATCCCAAGGATTTGTGAAATATACTCTATCATCTGCTACTCGGGTTATTCTGTATGCATGGCTTGTGTAGATATTTGTTTTTTCTCCGCTAGAGCGTATTGCTTGAGGAATTGAATTTTCATTATTATTATTTCCATTATCGAGAATGGCGAATTTATATATAACATTGTTATCGTTAAAAGCAGCTATATTAAAATCTTTTATGTCAAGAGAAGTGTCTTGTTCTACACCAAAGAATGTTTCAAATATGTTAATCATACGCCCCCCATCATTATCACAATGCTTTCCCGGAGTTTCATATGCTATATCTCTTCTATATTTATCCATTGCCAATTCCCACACTTTCATATCATCATCTCCACGAGAAAGATGATTTGATTCAAGTATTTCTTCTTTAGTAATCAAATATGTTTTATTATTTCCTTTGCAGGTGATGATAACGTTGCCGTTTGGTAAGTCTTGACGAATACTACTTAAAGCTCTCCTACCAATCGTTTTACTGTCTATCGCTTTCACTGTTGACAATAAATAGCAGGTTCCGCTATTACCTTGTTCTGTTTTTTCATCTAATACATTATTCAAGCTTAAAATGTTATCATCATGTCTTGGGCCTCTTGGCCTATGCATCAGTCGTTGAACATCAACTGAAAGTTTTGCATAATCTTTGGGATGTTTTTCCATATCATTGAGTATATATTTTGTATACTTAAAGGCAAATTCATTACTTTTCAATTCTTGCTGTTTAACTCTTTCAACTATTAAATCTGCCAGCTTTTGATTGTTTTTTGCAATATCATTTAACATATGTCTATTTGTACATTTTCCGTATTTATCCATAATAAAGTATAAGTTATTTATATCTGTGTCTTCGTATCTATACTCTCCTTCTTCTCTGTTAATTTTCAACTTATCAATTTCGTCTAAGAGAGTTAGTAATTTTTCTTCTGTTAAATTGTTTAATTCTGAAAATATTTTGTAGCACATGTTATCTATATCATTCATCTTGTCGTATGATATTACTTTTTGCCCGTCTATATCGTATTTATATACGGTATCTGATGAGAGTTTTCCTTCTTTATCATATGTTTTTGTTCCCAGGATGTTGTTTTCCGTATCATAAGTTGAAACTTCTTTAGATTTAGTATTTCCGTTTTTATCATAATTTTCTAATATTGTGATACTTCCGTTTATATTATATTCATATTTTGTATCTGATGAGAGTTTTCCTTCTTCATCATATGTTTTTGTTCCCAGGATGTTGTTTTCCGTATCATAAGTTGAAACTTCTTTAGATTTAGTATTTCCGTTTTTATCATAATTTTCTAATATTGTGATACTTCCGTTTATATTATATTCATATTTTGTATCTGATGAGAGTTTCCCTTCTGCATCATATTCTTGAGCTTTTAGTGTTCTACCATTTTCATCATAGAGGGTAATATCTTTATTAGAAAGTTCACCATTTTCTTTGTAGGAATAAAAAATTCCTATTTTTGCATTCTTATCCTCTTCATAAATAAGTTTTCCGTCTTTATTATAACTCTTTTTTGTGATTACTTTTCCATCTTTATTGAAAGTTTTCTCATCTATCGATCCAATTTTTCCATCTTCAGTGTAAAACTCAATCCTTCCCGGTTCTTTTGATTTCTCATTAAAATCAGATTCTATGTAGTATGATGTGATATTTCCGTTTTTATCATATATTGCACATTTTCTTGTCCCGTCTTTATCAATTTCACCGTCTCCGATATAACGATATAATTCTGAAACTTCACCTTTTTCATCATATGTAATATATATAAATGAATTTGCCCTGTCATTTATATTTGTTGTCGGTTGCTCTTTATATATACGTGTACAATTGCCATTTTCGTCAAAATCATAATACATCCCATCAATAAAAACACCTTTTTTGTTAGCATTTGAAGGATCATTGTACTTTGTGGCCTGATTGATCTCTTCTGATGTCGTGTTATTTGGGATTTCTTTATTTCCTGCGGATTTACTCTCTGTGGTTTCATTTGTGGGATTTGGAGCTGCTGTTGTTTTTGGGTTGTTTGACCAGATGCTGCCATTATTTTCACTTTTATAGGTAGATTCTGTTGGGGGATAATAAGTGCCACAATTTTTGTAAATTTGCGTAAAAATTTGATATATCGTCACTGTTATTACCTTTATACAAATCTAGTTATCCTAAGTTGTATATCGGTAAATACAATAAAAACTTTAGTATTTTTGTCGTAGTTGTAACATTTATACACAAAAAAGAGGTAAGTAATCCTACCTCTTTCGTCTTAAATTCAATAAACCCTATATAGCAACGGACTCTGATTTAGCCTCAATTTCAATCGGTTTTTCTTTGATAAGTTCCGCGTTAAGGTTACGAGCCTGTTCAATTTTAATCATAGGTACAGGCGCTGTTTTTGCCGTTTGAGTATTATCCGCTGCAGCTTGTGCTTGTGCAATCGCAGGATCAGGTTGCGCTTTCAAATGATAATAGTCTGTCATAATCTTTGACACGTACCTTTTTGTTTCTCTAAACGGAGGAATTGCACGGTATTTTTTAACATTTCCCGGACCTGCATTATATGCTGCAAGTGCCAATTCCATTGAACCAAACATTTTGTACATGGACTTGTAATACATTATCCCGCCTTTTATGTTTCCATCTATTGTATACGGGTTTAAGCCCATTCTTCGTGCGGTGGAGGGCATTAATTGGAATATTCCGACAGCACCGCGAGGACTTCTTGCCTCCTGACGGAATCCTGATTCTGATTTGGCGATACTTAGCGTTATTGCCGGATCTACGCCCATTTCGATAGAATGTTTTACTATCGCTGCCTTTATTTGGTTGATATTTGAGGCCTGCACAGGTGTAAAGCACATCCACACAAGTGCAATTGTGAATAGTAATAATTTTTTCAAAATGTAATCCTCTAGTTGTAAATTGAAAATTCTCAAAGGTTTGTTTAACACTCTTCACTACAAAGAAACAACCCTTTTTGAATGTACTTGATACACTTATTATATCCTAAAAATTTTATTTTTCAAGTCGTATGATTTTTTTGTTTAAATTTTGACCCTTCTATCCTTTGTACAGTAAGAGCTTTACATTCTTAATATTTGTAATTTTTATGGTTATTTTTCAGTGTTATATTTTTCAAGCTGTATAAATTTGCCTTTATCAGGAGCATATGAATATGTTTGATATGAGTTTCCGTCGCTTGAAATTTTAATCGCATTCAGCAAATCGGTGCGTAATATATCGGTATTGCGCAAAATATCTAAAGTTCCGCGATTCGGATGACCGAAATAATTTATACCTGTCGAGATTAAGGATATCTTATTGTTAAGGTGGGTAAGCATGTTTTTATCGACAACATTTGGGCCTCCGTGGTGACCGACTTTTAAAATTTCGATGTTGTGCGGAATATCTTTTTTAATTTGATTAAAAGCTTCAAGTCCGGCATCACCCATAAACAGCATGTCAAAATCCTTGTATGAAAGGAGTGTGATAATTGAATTGCCGTTGCTTTCATCTTTGCCTGTAATATTTGCTTTGAAGGTTTTGATTTTTAGATCTTGTTCTGAATATATTTCATTGTTATTTGATACGATTTTATACGGTTGTTTTATTTGTCTGATTGTTTTGTATACGTTTACTCCTGTTTGGGTATCAATTTTTGTGCTGTTAAGGTAAAGTGTTTTAGTGTTGGTTTGGGTTATAACCTCGGGTGCCCCTCCGGAATGGTCATTGTCAAAGTGCGTTACGATTACTCCTTCAAGATTTTTAATGCCGTTATCTTTCAGATATTTGAGCATTATGATGTTTGCTTGAGAATTCCCGCTTTGAAAGGTCGATTTGCCTGTATCTATCATAAAATATTTGTTTTTAGGGGTTTTGATGAGAAATGAATCGGCATTTTGAACGTCAAATGCAATTATTTCCAAATTGTTTGAAACAGGCTTTACTGTTGTTATAAAAATTATCACTGACATTATTAAAAGAGTTATAAATGCCTGCTTGAATTTATTGAATTTGAACAAAAAAGTAATTGATAAGACTGTTGTATAATAAAGTATGAGTTGAAAAATACTCGGATGTGATGTTTGAAGCAGGCAGTTTTTCAGGTTAGCAAAGAAATCTGAGATATAGACAAGTATATTTAAAAGATAATTCAAATAAAAATCAAAGGTAAAACATGTAAAATCTGCAAATGGCGGAAATATGGAAATAACTGAGCTTAAAAATCCTCCAAAACTTATTACGCTAATTAAACTTACACTTGCTATATTTGCAAAAACGGAATACAGGCTGAAAGAATTGAAATAAAACATTTGTATGGGTGCAACCCAAATTTGAGCAATTACCGGAATTATAATGGGGACTTTTATCCAGTTTGGAACGGAGGGTAATTTTTCTGCAATCGTATTGACGCTTAGTAAAAGCCCCAACGTTACCATAAAGGATAATTGAAAACTCACATCATTTATGTAGGCGGGATTATAAATCAGCATAATTGATGCGACGAAAGCAAGCAGTGCAACACTATGGGCATCTCTGTCTATGAGTTTTCCGATAAGAACAAAGATAAGCATTAATGCGGCACGAATGACAGATGCTCCAAGTCCTGTCATAAGTGTGTATAAAATTACAACCAAAATTCCCGATAATATTCTTGCTTTGTATGGGATTTTGAAAAATTGAAGCAGGTAAAACCAGAATGTAAAAATTAACGCGACATTCATGCCGGATGCTGCCAGAATATGTAACAAACCTGAATTTATAAAAGAATTTTTTATATAGCCTGGAGGCGATATTGCATCATCGCCGAAAACTATTCCTCCGAGAATTTCAAGATTAGGGCTTTTTAGATATTTTGAATGGACATCGAGAATTTGATTTCTCATTTTGTTTAATTCTCCGAGGAATTCCCATTTGTAACTTTTGTTACTTTTGAGCAGCGTTATATCTTGAGCATCCGCATAAAGTGTGGTAAATATATTGAAATTTCTTAAATATGCGCTGTAATCAAATTGTGACGGATTTGTGGATGTGAAAGGTTTTCTTAGCTGACCTGTTATTGTAAATCTTTCTCCTATGTTTAAAGGTTTTTCTAAAGCTTGTATATCTGATAGAGTTACAAGAGTTTTGGCATTTGTACTTTGTTGGTTGCATTCTTCAACGGCAAAAATAAATTTTGTCTTTTCGTATTCGTTAGTTTTGGGGATGCTTACAATTCTGCCGGTTAATTTAACATTTGAGGGGGTAAGCTGTAAAAGGTCATCATAGTTTTGAATTTTACAAAATGTTAAGAAAAATCCCGCATAAAATATCACATAAAGCAAAATAATTCTTTTAATGTCAAAAATTTTCAGATACATTAGACCTATTAAAGATACAGTCAGGATAATGCTTGTCAAAACTGCCGAATTGTAAAAGCAGGCAAGAATTCCGCACATGAATATAAATGCCGCCAGAAGCATCATAAAGTTTTTATTTTGCACGCTGTCTGTTATAATTTTTGCATCCATATTTCCAACAGTTGAATGATACCATATCAAAGTTATTGTGTAAAATTCAAATATGTGCTAATATATAGTAACAATTATGTAAAGGGAAGAGAGATGAGCAGCAGTAATGATTTTTATATAGAAGATTTTTTAAGGCAAGCGGTTTCCGTGGGGGCTTCAGATGCTCATATATGTGAAGGTGAGCGTCCTGCGATTCGGGTTTCCGGTCAGATAATGAGAATAAATCTTCCTCCTTTAACCAGTGAAGATATAGAATTTGTAATAAGAACGGTTGCTCCGCAACACTTGAAAGACAGAATAACAAGATTTTTTGATATAGACTTTTCTTATGAAATTCCGGGTTGTTCGAGATTTCGTATAAATATGAGCCGTCAACTCGGGAAAACCGCAATGGTTATTCGTGCAATTCCTTATTATATTAAAACCTTTAAAGAATTATTTCTTCCTACAACATTAGAAGAGTTGGCTACATTTAACAACGGTTTAGTTTTGGTCACAGGGCCTACCGGATCCGGAAAATCCACAACAATTGCCTCATTGATTGACTATATCAATGCAACATCTTCTAAGCATATTGTTACGATAGAAGATCCTGTGGAATTTATATTTTCCAACAAAAAATCAATTGTTTCTCAGCGTCAATTATTGATTGATACACCGTCTTTCCCTGATGGGGTGAAATATGCGCTAAGACAAGACCCTGATGTTATATTTATCGGGGAAATCAGGGATAGGGAAACTATTGAATCGGCTTTAAAAGCCGCAGAAACAGGGCACCTTGTAGTTTCTACAATTCACACGAATGACTCTGTTCAAACGGTTGAGCGTATTATTAACCTTTTTGAACCCGGAGAAAGA
>CAMOQI010000033.1 GCA_946622835.1 uncultured Candidatus Melainabacteria bacterium | reverse complement strand
AAACTAATTTACAAACTTTAGCAAGATTTTTCATTCCCAAGCCGATTTGTTTTGCGATAGGAACAGATTTCATTATTTGTTTGTATTGCTCTTTTTGAATCCCCAAATACAACAGCTTTTTCTTATTATAATCAACCTTTTTGGCAATGTATTTGAAAGTATTTAGATTATATTCACACTTTTCCTTAGCATGCGCAGATTTTAAATATTCAAAAATATCATCGAATGTGTAATTTAAATTCTTATTTTCAAGAATTGATGCAATTAAATTCGCTGTTGTTTGCCCGTTATCCTTTTCATAATATTTGATACTGTCAGAAAGCAAAAACTCTAAAGACGGCTTGTTTGTAATACCTAATGCCTTAAACGCTTCTGAAGGGATTTCCATTTTTATGCTGCGATTTTCAAAAACATCCCAAACTTGCTTACATAATCTGTTGAGAAAAATTTTTGCTTTTACAAATTCCGGCGTGCTTGAATATCTTTGCTTAATGCGTTTAACTTCAAGCGGCTGATTTTTATCAATAGCAAGCGCCAATTCACAAACTATTTTATAAACTGTCTTATCCGCCAACTCATCATTTAATAATAAATGTCCATTATTTAATTCATCAACATATCGAACCTTTGAAGACAGTTTGAATTTTGTTGACTTAGAGTCAGGCAAAATTATTGCAAAATTATCTATACAAGTGTTTTCAACAATAAACTCATCAAAAATGTTATGGAGGTTTTGCCCCGCAACAACGTTTTCCATTTCAAATTTCCCCTATATATTAAATAACGTAATTTATAGAGAAAAATTGCCCCCTTTTTAAATATTTGTAAAGTGAAATTTACTTTGTACGAACCATACAAACACCGGAAGCTGTCGAACGGGCAGAACCAAATGCAGGATTATCATATTCAATTTCCGAAACGGCTGTATAATTACCGTTTGTTCTGTCTATTTTTACATGAGTGGCTATCATCCGCTCATCATCCATTGATTGAATATTAAATTCAATTGCGTCATCATCATACCTTGTTATATAATCTATAGGCTCTTTTTGAAGATAAATTTTACTGAATTCATCATCCAAGTTGTAAAATCTATGACGTTTACTGACTGATGCCACACTATTATCCGAATTATATAAGGTCTCTTCATAATCGCATCTGATAAATTGCATTTTGTCAAATTCCGGAACAAATGCATCCGCCAATGCAATCACAGGAAATAATATTAATGATATTAATAATAAAAAACTTCTTTTCATAAACCGATTATACCACAATTTTCTATATTTATATTAACAATTTTAGCTAGATAATCAATATTTATTATTTATGCTAAAATTTTTCATATGAAAGAATATGATTTTTATATTGTACCCACACCGATTGGCAATCTTGGCGACATAACGCTAAGAGCCATTGAAGTATTAAAATCAGTTGATTTGATTGCCTGCGAAGACAGTCGAGTCACTCAGAAACTTTTAAATCACTACGACATAAAAACAAAATGTATTTCATATCACAAATATAACGAAAAAGAACGATTGACAGAATTTTTAAAATTATTGGAAAACGGTCAAAAAATAGCGCTGGTTTCCGATGCGGGAACTCCACTGATTTGCGATCCGGGTTCTGTTATTGTTAAAGAATTACGACAAAAAGGATTTTCCATAACGGCACTTGCGGGAGCAAATGCCGTTATCACACTGTTATCCCAGATTTCAAGACAAGATGAAGAGTTCACATTCGTAGGTTTTTTACCAAAATCACAAACAAAAATACAAGAACTTGCTTCAGAAAATAAATATAAAGATTTTGTTTTTTACGAATCCCCAAACAGAATTATACAAACTCTTGAATACATAAAAATTGTCCGCCCAAATTCAAAAGCTGCATTCGGAAGAGAATTAACAAAATTATTTGAGGAAATCAAAATCGGAACAATTGATGAAATCATTGAACACTTGAAAAAAAATACAACAAAAGGAGAATTTGTTTGCTTAATTTTTAGAGAAGATAAAAATTCACAAGAAACAGACATTGAAAAAAAAGTGAAACTATTAATAAATAAAAGTTTTAGTGCAAAAGATATCTCTATAATTTTATCCGAACTATACAAAGTAAATAAAAACGATGTATACAAAATTGCCGTCAGCAAAACAATTAGTAAACAGATGTAAATAATTTTTGCTTTTTCTATAGTTTATGCTATGATTTTTTTAGGAGAATAGGGAAAGCTATAAGGGAATAATTTTTGAGATTTTATAAATTCACAAAATTGATGTTGACGTTTGCGTTAACTGCATTTATACAAACCGGAAGTTATGCAATAGATGACGTGTGGGGTGGTATGGGTTTTACGGAAGATGCCGTCAACTATGATAATAGCTACTCTAACACCGTATTTGATAAATATACAAAACCACAAGAAACCGAAACCCAAAAAGAAGATTCATCTCCGTTCAGATACCCTGCAAACCTAACTTCTCCTGAGTTTGCTGCTGATCCGGTACCGATTTTGGATTCTGATCATAGAACAATCAGGACAATAGAATTTTATGGCTTAAACTCCGTATCTCAAGATGAAATAACTCAACGTATGCAAATGAAAGAAGGTAATGAATATACCAGATCGTCTTTGCAAGAAGATCTAAGATCAATATATGAAACAGGTTATTTTACGGAAAAAATGAAAGCCGTTCCGTCTAAAAATGACGACGGTTCAGTTACAATTAAAATTGTTGTTGAAGAAAATATTCCGGTAAAAGATTTTACTGTTGAAGGAAATACAGTTGTCTCAATTGAAGATATTCTTGACATTTTGAACGATATGAAAGGTAAACCGCAAAACATCGCGAAATTAAATGCTGCAATCGCACAAATTCAAGAACTGTACATCTCAAAAGGTTACATACTTGCAAGAATTGATTCGGTACAAGATGACCCCGACGGTACAATCAATATAAGCATTAAAGAAGGTATCATTGACAAAATTATGATTGAAGGTAACGAAAAAACCAAGGATTACATCGTTGCCCGCAATATTTTGACAGAGCCCGGTATGATCTATAACGAAAATCTTGTTAAAGAAGATTTGGTAAGACTATATGCAACACAAGCTTTTAAAGATGTAACCCGCGAAATTGAACCCAGTGAAGATATTCCTGATGCATATGATATTACAATTAAAGTTCAAGAACAAAGAACTGCAAGCGTTTCTGTCGGTGGCGGTCTTGATACTGTTACCGGGGTCTTCGGTTCTATGGGAATTTCTGAAAACAACTTCCGAGGTCGCGCAGAAAGAATTTCATTAACAGGCTTAGCCGGTACGGGGGTAATCTTAAACGATTCTTCCGTTAAAAATCATATGAATATCCAAGCGGAATTAAGCTACTTTAAGCCGTATTTCTTTAACGCAGAAACTTCTTTAAACACAAGATTATTCTTTAGGGATTTCGGTTCATATCAAATCCCGCTCGCAATTGAACGTAGATTTGGCGGAGAAATTACTGCTGCACATCGTCTTAAATTAAACAGGCATGCTTCTGCAAACCTTAGCTTAGGTGTTGAAAATATTAGTGTTCGTGAGGGTGATTTTAAAGGCATCTCCAATATGTTTGCAAAATATAACGTTCCGATTAAAGAACGTGCAAAACAACTTGAAGGCGGCCTGTTCTTGTCATTAAGCCCTGCTATATTATATGATACAAGAGATTCTGCAACTGTTACTCGCCACGGGACAATGGCAAGCTTAAGATTTGATGAGAATTTCGGGTTAAACGGATTTAACAAAACTCATGGAAAATTAACAGGTATGATTAAGCAATACATCCCGTTAGGCAGAAAATCTTCTTTGTCATTTACGGTTAAAGGCGGCGGAAAAATCCACGGAGACATGCCTGAAGTTATGGCATACCGTTTAGGGGGACCATATACTATCAGAGGTTTCAAGATGAGCGGCGTTGGTACGGGTAATGCCTTTATAATGGGATCTGCTGAATTTGCAACACCTATACCATTTATGGATAGAACAAGAATTGCTTTCCTTAATAATATCAGATTCACTTTATGGGCTGATGCAGGTAAAGTGTTTGACAAAACAGTGTCTGATAAAATATATGACAGACCGATGCAAGCTGTATCCGTGGGTGTTGGTTTGAAAGTGTTTGTTCCGGGTATGGGTCCGTTATCTATCGATTACGGTATTCCGCTTACAAATCCGGGACAAAATGGATCTAAACACGGATACTTTACATTCGGAGTCGGAGATTTATTATACTAATTTGAACAAATCAAACGTAAAGTCGTTAATCAATAGTAAATCAGATAAGATAAACACATAGGAGGTCGTATGAAAAATTTCAAATTATTGGCATTATTATTAGGCTTAGGCATAACAATGTCAGCAACACCGTCTTTTGCGGAAATCGGATATCTTGATTATCAAAGAGTATTGGAAAACTATCCTGCCGCTCAACAAGCTATCAAAGAAATTGATTCTAAGGGATTAGAATTACAACAGTACATGGTTAATAAAGAACGAGAATACAAAAATTTAACCACTCCTGTTCAAAAACAAAACTTTGAATCACAAACATCAACTGAATTTGCTCAAAAACAAGAAGCATTGATGAAATTGAGAACAAGCAAAGAAAATCAAATTATGAGTCAAGTTCAAGCAGCGGCAAAAGCAGTTATGGTCGCTCAAAAACTTGATGCAATACTTTCCGATCAAGTAATTTTTGTCGGCGGAGTTGATGTTACCGATTTAATTATTCAAAAATTAAAATAAGATAAATAAGTAAAAACGAATAAGTGGATAAGTTTTAAAATATTAAAAAACTTAATCACTTATTCGTTTTGAAAGAGAGCTTATAGTGAATTATAGTGAAGATGGAAAACAATATCATATCAACCTTAAACAAGGGGATGTAGGAGAATATGTTATTTTGCCGGGGGATCCTAAAAGGTGTGCCAAGATTGCACAATATTTTGAAAACCCTGTCCTTGTCGCTGACAACAGAGAATACGTCACATATACAGGCTATGTTGACGGAACAAAAGTTAGCGTAACTTCAACAGGAATTGGCGGAGCATCCGCATCAATTGCAATGGAAGAACTTGTTAAAATCGGTGCGAAATATTTTATCCGTGTAGGAACTTGCGGGGGAATACAAACTGATGTAAAAGGAGGAGATCTTGTTATTGCTACAGGAGCAATCCGAATGGAAGGAACATCTAAAGAATATGCTCCTATTGAATTTCCTGCAGTTGCAGATTTTGACATAGTTAATGCACTTGTAAAAGCCTCAAAAAATTTGGGCTTCACTTCACATATCGGAGTTGTTCAGTGCAAAGACGCATTTTATGGACAACACGAGCCTGAAACAAAACCTGTCAGCTATGAACTTATAAACAAATGGGAAGCATGGAAACGATTAGGATGTTTGGCTTCTGAGATGGAATCTGCAGCACTTTTTATTGTTGCATCATATCTAAAAGTTAAAGTTGGTTCGGTTTTCTTAACTGTTGCAAACCAAGAAAGAGAAAAAGCGGGATTAGAAAATCCGATTGTTCATGACACTGAAAAAGCAATTAAAACAGCAATTGAAGCAATTAAAATATTAAAGGATAAATAATTATGTTTAGAAAAAACAGAATGGAATATGTTATAAAAAATTGTTCGGCGGAAGATGCACAAGATTTACAAAATCTTCTTAATGAAATGTCTATGAACGGCTGGGAACTATACAGCATGCACGAAGTAGGAGATGAAGAATCCGGTTCACAACTTAATTGCATATTCATGCGCGAAGCAAAATCAAACTACAATAGCGAAAGCGACATAATTAATATATCTGATTTTAAAAGTCAAATGGAAAAAATGCTATCTCCGCGCCTTACAGAATATGAACAATGTTTGGAAATCCAACAAAAAATTCGCAGACAAAAAGAAAAAATAAACAGAATTAAAACCGAAATCGAAACCGAAGACCCGGCATCCGGCTCTCGCAAAAAACTTAATGATAAAATCTCCGCCGGACTAAAAGAACTGGAAGATTTGAAAGCCCAGTTAAATAAAGCGACTTCACCTGAGTTGATGTATTCAAAACTTCATGAGGAAAAATTAACAATCTATTTAAGCGAAGAATTACTGGGATTTGTAGACTCTGACAGAGGCAAGTCTGATGAAGAACTAATTGCACAAACCGTTAAATCAAGACTAAAATTAACAGAAGAAAACGGCTATATAATTCCAAAAGTTGTATTCAAAGACGATGAAAATCTTGATTCTTGCGAATTCAGCATAAGAATTAGAGGGATTGAAGTTTTAAGAGCGGGAGTTTGCCCGAATTACTTAATGTTTTATACAGATGAACTAAATCTTGAAGGAAAAATTAAAAATTCAATAAACTCAATTGATCCTATAACCGACAGAAAAATAACTTGGATAGAAAAAGATAAAGCAAAAGATTTTTGGCAAAAAGGAATCAGCTCAACCGAATACATAGCAAAGGCCTTAGAATTTGTTGCAATTAAATATGTTGAAGATTTAATGGATTATGATGATATAGATAAATATCTTGAAGTTGTGGAAAAAGAAAATTCGTTTTTGATTGAGAACCTTGTTCCTGATATATTGACGTACTCTGATATCAAATATTTGCTGACCAGTCTGGTTAAAGAAAAAGTTTCAATAAAAAATATCACTTATATATTTGAAAAAATAAATGATTTTGCGGAAGATGGCGGGAAAGCAGATATATTAAACAAAATCAGACTTTCATTATCAAGGCAGATTTGTAAAAATTACGTAAATAATGATTGTGAAACTATCAGTGCCTTTGAACTCTCAGAAAAAACATATTCTGACATAGTTCTTGGCTGTGATGAAAGTGAAGACAGCATTATAACAATAGATGGTGAATTAGCGGAAAATATTGCCAATAAAATAATAAAAAAAGCAAAAAAATTAGGGATAATATCGCCAATACTTATTGTACCAATGGAATACCGCCAAATATTTTTCACCCTGCTTTCACTTTATATAAACGATATTACAGTTCTTGCACAAGAAGAAATCGGCTGCCTCTATAAAATTGACAGCTTAGGCGAAATCTAAAATTATAAAAAATTAAAGGGCAAAGCGGAATAAATAACTGCTTTGCCCTTTTTAAATATATTATACGCTATTTTTAATCTTGTACTTGTTTAAAGACTAAAGTTGTATTGTGTCCGCCAAATCCAAACGAATTTGATAACGCCGCGCGAACTTTCTTTTCACGAGCTTTGTGGGGGACATAATCAAGATCTGCAACTTGTTCATCCTGATTATCCAAATTGATTGTCGGAGGAACAATACCATCTGTTATTGCTTTTACGCAAACAATAGCCTCTATTGCACCTGTTGCGCCAAGCATATGACCGTGCATACTC
>CAMOQI010000032.1 GCA_946622835.1 uncultured Candidatus Melainabacteria bacterium | reverse complement strand
ATGAGCCGTGCAAATGCGGGTGGGGTATGATGTATATTTAACCTCACCCCTGCCCCTCTCCTAAAAAATCAGGAGAGGGGAGAATGGAACATGTCATTGCTGAGCGGCAGCGAAGAATCTTTACCCTCCCCTAAAGAATAGGGGAGGGTGCAGTTGCAGGCGAATTTTATGAGCCGTGCAAATGCGGGTGGGGTATGATGTATATTTAACCTCACCCCTGCCCTCTCCTAAAAATTAGGATAGGGGAGAATGGAACATGACAATTGCTGAGGGCAATGCCCGAAGAAGCTATATAAAATTAGATCCTTCGGCTAAAGCCTCAGGATGACACGTCATTGCAGAGGGCGCAGAGCGACCGAAGAATCTATGTAAATCTAGATCCTTCACCCACAAGGGGTTCAGGATGACGTAAATTATTTACCCCCGTCGCAATCGCACGGTCTAACAAACGCCACATTTGCCCAACAATACAATTAATAGGTTATATCCCAATGCTCCAAAACATCATCCGAAATATTATCCAAAAATCTTGACGGTTTTGACAATACCATCTGAGTTGCATAATCATACATATCAACAGGATAGGAGATATACAAATTATTTTTTGCTCTTGTTGTTGCAACGTACATCAATCGCAATTCTTCATCCATTTCTTCGTCTGAGTTAAACGAATAAACACTTGGGAAACGGCCGTCAACAGCTCCGATTATAAAAACACTATCCCACTCAAGACCTTTGGCAGAATGTATGGTCGAAATAATTAACGCTTCATCATCGGAATTATTTTTATACACACCTTCCATACTTTGTTCCGGAGGCTCAAGTGCCAAATCGCTTATGAAATCTTCAAGATTTTTATATTGCTGCGCAAGATAGTGCAAATGCTCCAAATCCTTCTCCCGTTTTGAAAAATCATCATACTTATCTTTTAAAATCGGTCGATAATACGCAATAATTTCTTCAACTATTTGAGACGGAGTTTTTGTTGAAATCTTATGTCTCAATTTATCCAAAGTTTTGAGCATCGGCAAAATACTTTCAATTTTTTTGGCAGGCAAAAGTTTTACATCAGGATTCAGTTGACCTTTAATTATCGGAATGACATTATTAACGGTCGATGCACCAACCCCTTTCAGCAACAGCAAAATCCTGTTCAAGCTTATAATATCATCGGGATTTATTATTACCCTCAAATGTGCAACGATATCTTTTACATGTGCGGTTTCCATAAATTTCGGTCCCCCGAACTTTCTGTATGGAATTGCACGCTTTGAAAGCTCAATTTCTAAAGAATAGGACATTCTGGAATTCCTTGCCAAAACACAAATATCCGATAATGCAACATCTTCATCCAAAAGTTCAAGCACCCTTTGACATATAAAATCCGCCTCCATCTGAGTATTTTTCGCACATATCAACGCGGGCATTACAGGGGATGAGATATTTGAAAACAATGTTTTAGAAAAACTTTCCTTCGCTTGTGAAATAATTTTATTTGTTAATTTTAAAATATTTTGGGTGCTTCTGTAATTTTGTTCAAGCTTAATAATTTTTGTATCCGGAAACATCTTTGGAAAATCAAGAATATTTCTGTAATTTGCCCCGCGAAAAGCATAAATACTTTGAGCATCATCACCAACAGCCATTATATTATTATGCTCAGAAGCCAGAAGCTTTATTATATCAGCCTGCAAAGTATTTGTATCCTGATATTCATCTACCATTATATATTTGTATTGATTAGATAATGTTTTGCGGATATTGTCGTTATTCTCAAGCAAAAGTTTTAAATACAAAAGTAAATCATCATAATCCAAAACCGAATTCTCTCTTTTGTATGTCACATAAGCTTTATGAATTTCAATAATTTTATCTTCACAATGCTCAAATTGCGGAAATTCCTCCGAAATAATCTGCCTTGTCGGAGTTTCTTTATTAACACTTTTTGAATATATTTCTAAGATAGTACCCTTTTTAGGAAATCTTTTTTCTTTTTTGGGATAAATCCTGCCTGTTATATGGCTTATAATATCCTCACAGTCAGCCTTATCAAGTATTGTGAAATTATTTTTGAGCATAAGAGCTTTAGCATATTTTCTCAAAATTGTATTGGCAAAAGAGTGAAAGGTTCCGCCTGCAACTCTTTCACACCTTTGATCAAGCACCAATGCAGCACGAGAAAGCATCTCCAAAGCAGCCTTTTTAGTAAAAGTTAAAAGCAGGATATTTTCAGGATTTATCCCGTCTTCAATCAAACGGGCAACACGATAAGTTAAAGTTTTTGTTTTGCCCGAACCCGCCCCTGCAATTACCAAAATAGCACCTTGCTGCGATTTTACGGCACTTAACTGTGCTTCATTTAAATCGTTTTCGTAATCAACTTTATAATCCGTTTTGACTGCATCACGCTTTTTTAGAACGTACTTCTTACGAATTTGTACTTTGTTATTTTCTTGTGAAATTAATTCATTACTCATCCCAAGCTCATTATACCTTATTTTTACCTATAAGATTGTAAAGATTTGATAAGATAATCGGACTCAATTAAAGTTTTCGAAAAATATACCGTTTAAAAATATGTGATGCAAGAGGGTATTATGAAAAAAATATTTATAACTGTTTTATTTGTATTATTATTTGGTTTCGGATTGCGGGCAAATGCAGTATTTTCAAACCCCGACTCCATTAGGGTATATGTAGAACCACACTCAAGTGCTTTTATCGCAGATGAAGCTATGCGAGCATGGACAACTGCTTCCGGCGGAAAAATTAAATTCAAAAAAGTAACAAAACCTGAAGATGTTCAAATATATGTCAGATTCATAAAAAATATTGCAAAAAGTACAGACAGCAATGCTATTGGATTAACCCATCACCTGTATGCGAACGGGCGAACGCTTGAAGTCATTGAAATTTCAGAAAAAGCCCCAAATGGCAGATTATATAGTCACGATTCACGATTGCGTGTAATGATACATGAATTTGGGCATGCGCTCGGTCTTGATCATTCCAATAATTCCAGAAGTGTAATGTATCCCGCAAAAGGAAGTAAAACAATCCAACCTGAAGATATTCAAACCCTTAAGAATCTGTACGGCTGGAAATAGCTTTACAACAGGGAATAAATAATGTATAGTTTTTGTATGTTAATCAAAATCTATACAGATGGCGCTTGCTCCGGAAATCCCGGCAAAGGCGGCTACGGAACAATTCTGACAGCAGTTGATGATACCGGCAAAGAACATACAAAAGAGCTTTGTGCCGGTTATAAAAACACAACAAATAACAGGATGGAGCTTTTGGCTGTGATTGTGGGATTAGAAGCCTTGAAAAAGCCGTGTGATGTTGAAATCACATCGGATTCAAAATATGTTGTGGATGCGTTTAACCAAAACTGGATTGACGGTTGGATAAAAAACGGATGGAAAAGTTCTAATAAACAACCCGTAAAAAATCAAGATTTATGGAAAAGACTATTAAAAGCTAAAGAACCGCACAACGTGAAATTTATATGGATAAAAGGACATGCCGGTCACGAATTTAACGAACGATGCGACAGGATGGCAGTAGCCTGCGCGAACGGCGAAAATTTACTCGATGACGAAGATAAATAATATTTACTGTATAGAAATATCGTGTTATAATTTTCATATAGAATAGGGGTAAGAGAGATTATGTCGTATTATGATGTGCTGCTGGAGAAAATTCCCAAGATAAAAAAGATTTTGGACAATGATGAAAATTGTACAATTTATCACTATACAAAGCCGGAAAAACTCTTAAATATCCTATCGGGCGGAACTATGCGCTTTTCTAATGTCTTATACTTAAATGATAAAGAAGAAGTTGCATATTCTTATCGCCTAATTGTTAATTTGGTTGATGAATTCAGCGATTTAGGTCTAAATCCGGATTTATTTGATAAAATAAAAAATCATTTCCGTAATAAATACAAACATATCGTTGACGGAAGCAATGACTTTGAGAATAAATTAGAATATTTTACCACTTCTTTTTCTACAGACAGCGACAGCTTGACCCTTTGGAACAATTATGCCAAAGGTAAAAATTACACGGGATACAATATCGGTTTTAACAAGAAAAAATTAATTTCCGAAATGACCAAAAACGGCTTTATTCCAATATATGGCAGTGTTATTTATGACAAACAAAAACAAATAAAAATAATTCATGCAATATTCAAAAAATGGAATATGCTTTTTGAACGAGCTTCAAAAGCTAAAAAAACAAATAAAGTTAAACTATTTGATATTATGTTTGAATTGATTGATATTTTAAGCATTGTGAGTATTTTCTTCAAAAATCCGCAATTCAAAAATGAATGCGAATATCGAATTGTTATGGTTAATCCGTTTGGTGCACAAAATTCTAAACCGACAAAAATGATTGAAAAAAACGGATTATTTGTTCCGTATCTGGAATTCAGTTTTTCAAAAGATTGTGTAAAATCAATTAATATCGGTCCGACATTTGATGAAAATATTTTCTACACAAGCACAAACCGAATGCTTTTAAATTTTGGGTATCACAATAAAGATGTCTTCCGTTCAAAAATTCCTCTAAGGTACTAGGGAATCTGACTATAGAAATCAAATTATTATATAGATATAATTTTTGTATTTAAAAGGAGTATTATGTTAGTAGAATTAAATAAAGATAACTTTGACAAAGAAACCTCAAACGGATTAAAACTTATTGAATTTTATACAACCTGGTGCACATATTGCAGAAATCAGCGTATTGAACTTGCACAAATGGAAGATTCCGATGTTTGGATAGGGCTTGTTGACGCCGAAGAATCCCCCGAGATTGCCAGAAAATTCGGAATAACAGGCTTCCCTACATTTGTCTTACTCAAAAACGGTGAAAAAATTGCGGAATTTGTCGGATTTCATCAAAAAGCACAACTTTTAAACAGATTAATGAATTATATTGTGTAATATTATTCAACAACATCTAAAAGACGCTGCCAAACTTCATCTATAGTTCCTTCGGCATTTATTATTTTTAAAAGACCTTTGCCTTTGTAATAATTCACCAAAGGTGCTGTTTCGTTAAAGTATGTTTCAAATCTTGCTTTTGCAACTTCTTCGTTATCATCTTTTCTTTGGCTTAATTCACCGCCGCACTTATCGCAAATTCCGTCAACTTTTGTAGGTTTGTATTTCAAATTATAAATTTCTCCGCACTTCAGGCAGGAACGGCGATTTACTATTCTGGATAATAAAACACTTTGATCTAATTCAAAATATATTGCACGAAAATCTACGGCAGTATCCCCGTCAATTTCTTTGTTAATAACTTCTAAAATTTTAGCTTGCTCCATACTTCTGGGATACCCGTCTAATATGTATCCGCCGGCACAATCCGCTTGAGATAATCTGTTTTTTATAACTGCCCCGACAAGTTCCACCGGAACAAGCAAACCCTTGTCTATAAAAGATTTTGCAATTTTTCCGTTTTCTGTTTCCGCCTTTATCTCTGCACGTAACAAAGAACCTGTATCAACGTGAGGAAAACCAAAATGTTTTGCCAAAATATCTGTTTGAGTTCCTTTACCGCATGCCGGCGGCCCCAAAAATATCAGTTCTTTTTTCATTTTATCTCCTGTTACTTTTTCCTGCAATGTCATTGATATCAGGACTTGTTGAAATGTATTCGCCAATCTGCTTTTGGGCAGGCTTAAAGTAATTTATAGTGCTTGAGCCGCCTAAACAACCCCCAGGACATGCCATAACTTCAATCAAATTCCCAAATTCGCATTTTCCGTTTTTGGCAAATTTTTTCAAATCCCTTATTTGATTTTTATCCAATCCGTTAATTATGTGAGCTTTGGCCTTTTTATCATCAGCCAATAACGCGTTCACAGCAGAAGATACTCCGCCTGTCACACCATAATTTCTTCCCTGAGCGGAAGATTCTTTTGTATATTTTGATTCTTCGCATTCTCCGACTTGAATATTTAATGCCACAAACCAAGCACCTAATTCTTCATAATTAAGAACAAAATCTATATTAGGATTTTGCATAGCTTCACGACGTTTTGCAACACATGGACTGAAAAATACGGTTAATGCGTCAGGATTTTCTTTTTTAACAACTTCTGCAGTGTAGTACGCAGGCGTTTTAGTTTCCGAGCGATAAGGTTTAATTTCCGGAATATGCTTTTCAACAAGTTCATTATACGCAGCACAACATGAAGTTGTCATAAATTCCTGACCACTTTCCATTCTTTCAACAAATTCCGCAGCCTCATTTTTAGTAGTTACATCTGCCCCAAATGCGACTTCAACAACATCCGCAAATCCTAAATTAAGAATCGCTTTTCTCAGTTGCTGCGGGGTACATGGCAATTGACCCATAATTGACGGCGCAAGCATTGCTATAACCTTCTTACCGTTTTTTATATTTTTTATAATATCTATTATATGACTTTTCTTATGAACCGCCCCAAAAGGACAAGCACTCACACATTTGCCGCAAGATATACATTTGTCAAAATCAATTCTTGTTATTCCGTCTTCATCTTTTGCAATTGCATTGACGGGACAAGCATTTTCACACGGCACAATAATTTTTGTTATCGCTTGGAAAGGACATACTTGGACGCACATACCGCAATTTTTACATTTGTCATGATCAATATGAGCTTTTCCGTTTTCAACTTTAATTGCCCCGAATCTGCAAATCGACACACAAGGTCTTGCAACACAGCCCTGACATAAGTCTGTTACGTGAATTCTTGCAGGAACACACTCGTTGCATGCCGTTTGTAAAATTGTCAGTGGATGTTCTTCAACTTGGGTTCGCTCAGCAGCCGTTTTTGCTAAATCAGATAATAATTGAGAATCCTGAGCATCTTCTATATCAAAACCAAGACCTGAAATCACTCTATCCCGCAGAATTGCCCGCTCTTTATGTATACAGCACCTGAAATGGATATCACTGCCTTTTGGACGCATTTGATACGGAATTAATCGCACATCTTCTTCAAAATTATTTCCAAGATATGCCCTGATTAATCTTACCAATATTTCCCTTTTTAAATGTGATGTCTGTTTCGGGGTAGTTATACTCATCTATCTCTTCCTTTATTCTTTATTATTTTACCTTCTTTGTTAATTTAGCTTCAACAGCTGCCATTACTTTTTCAACTGTTGCTTCCTTTATAACATCATTATCAACTTTTACATAAGGAGCCTTAGAAAATTCCCAATCTGTTGCACATAAACCCAAACAAGGAACGCCTGATACATCAACCTTATCGCCGTATTTTCTGGGAACAAGATCAATCAATTCCTGCAAATTAGCCGATCCCATAACAAAACATGTTGTGCCCAAACAAACTTTTACACTAACTTTATCCATTTTGTACCCTTCCTAGTGGTGAAAACACTACATATACTGTATATTA
>CAMOQI010000031.1 GCA_946622835.1 uncultured Candidatus Melainabacteria bacterium | reverse complement strand
GTATTTATTTTCTGATTGTTTTGATAAATTTCTTTAATTCTTTTAAATTACCGCTAAAAATTTCTTTACTATTTTTATCTTTTATATAATATTCTACACTATTTTTATACACACTTTTACCTATATTTTCCACACCTAGTTTTCTTAAAGGATTGTCATTATTTAGTGTCGCTATTCTTTCATACTGACCTGCTAAACTACCATTCAAATATCTGATTTCATAAAGACTTGCACCATTACCACTTTTTCTTAATGTAGTTCTACTTAAACTACCATCATCACACTTATTAATATTAACATAAGTATCAACCACTGGAAGAATCATAAATTTACCACCTTTCTGTAACTACATACTGATTAACCACATATTTATTAAAAATTTTCGGCGCAAAAGATTGCTATACACCCATCCCATCATATCATATCATATCATATAGGGCATTATAACTGGGTTTCAGCCATATTGAAATTCAAGTTTACATTTCGTTACATTTGAGGTTTTAGTGAGGTTTGGGTTTGTGAGGTATGATATTATTTAACCTCACCCCCACCCCCTCTCCTATAATTAGGAGAGGGGTAAATATAACATGTCATTCTGAGGGCAAAGCCCGAAGAATCTCAAAGACTTACAAGTTATATTATGAGATTGGCTCGCATTAAACGGATATCGCTGACGCTTTCATCCTCTGCTCGCCTTGCTCTGGATGACATGATATTAAATAATACCCTCTCTAATTTTCTAAATTCGCTACGCTCATTAAGAAGATTTTTCTCTCCGAGGAGAGATATTTACTTTACCTCTCCTTTGGAGAGGATGTCGCGCAAGCGACAGGAGAGGGTAAATTTGTAAGTTGGGCTTTCAGCCCAACAATTCAAATAAGCTGGATTGCTTCGGGGGTAAATATATTATATCTTGCTCCTCGCAAAGATATGTAAATTCCAAGGCGGTTGGTAGCAACATTTACCCCTACCCCTAACCCTCTCCCTCAAGGGGCGAGGGAACTATACATTTACCCCTACATTTTGTGCATATTATCAAAAATTTCTTTTTTCTGAACCCAGATTTCCATTCCGAGTTCATCCCCCAAACCCGTCAAGCCGTCTTTTATTTCTTTGAATGAATGGGTTGAGGATTCAATATTACAGAGCATAAACATAACAAAATGGCCTTGCATAAGGGTTTGCTTAATATCTTCAATATTAACTTCAAGTTCTGCCATACAAGCCGTAACCCTTGCAACAATCCCTATTTTATCAACCCCTTGAACAGTTACAATAATATAATCAGCCATTATTTATCCTCCACAACAACAGGTTCAGCTTTGAACCAAGAGGGATTAACCCATTTCCCTATATTATGAACCTGACAATATTTTCTCAATTCTTTTTTAACTTCAGGACACAAAATATAAAGAACAATAATATTCGGAACACACATAGCAATCATCATAGCATCCGTAATATCAATAATAGATTGCACATTCATCGCAGAACCGATAATAATAAACATACAATATATCATATTAAAGGTGAAAACGCGTTTTTTACCTTCTCCGAATAAAAATGTCCAAGCTTTCTGACCATAATAAGCCCAAGAAATAAGGGTTGACATAGCAAACAAAATTGCAATCACAGACAATATAATCGGGAAGAAGGGAATTACTGATTGAAAAGCATTAGATGCAAGCTCAATACCCGAGATTTTACCGATTTGAGTAGTATTTAAAACTCCTGACAAAACTATAGCAAAAGATGTAAACAAACACAAAATCCCTGTCAGGAAGGTTTCCAATAACGCAACAAAGCCTTGAGATGCAGGGTCTTTAGTTTGCGCCGCCGCATAAACAATCGCAGCAGCACCTGTACCTGCCTCATTTGACTGTACAGAACGCCTTAAGCCGATAATAATAGTTCCAAAAATACCGCCGGCAACAGCAGTCGGGCTAAACGCTTCTTTTACAATCAATGCAACCGCATGCGGAATTCCTTTTATATTTGCCAGAATAACTATTAAGCCTGAAATTATGTATAAAGCGCACATAGTCGGGGTTAAGATTGTTGTAACCTTTGCAATACCTTTAATACCTCCTACAACAACTAATCCGATAATGATTGCGGCAACAAGCCCGATTACCCAAGTAAATCCGTGAAATATACTATGTTCGCCACCGGTAATAAAAATCAACTGATGAGCGGTTTGGTTAATTTGAATCATATTTCCGCCTGTAATCCCGCCTCCGATACACAAAATGGCAAATAAAACAGACAAAGGCTGGCCAAGCCAACGCATATTTTTTCTGGTTAAACCGTGAGCAATATAATGCATAGGACCGCCTGAAACCGTACCGTCAGTATTAAATCTTCTGTATTTAACCGCTAAAGTAGCTTCTACAAATTTTATGGACATTCCCAAAAGCGCTCCTGCAAAGATCCAAAAAGCAGCGCCCGGACCGCCGATTGATATTGATATTGCAACACCGGCAATACTCCCGATACCGATTGTACCGGACAATGCCGTTGCCAAAGCTTGAAATGAAGATACATCCCCACCGCCTTGACTATCTTTAGAAGGTTTTGCAATCAAATCAACTGCATGCTTAAAACCCCATACACAAATACCTTTGAAAAATAATGTAAAAAAGATTCCGGCAAATAATATCCAAAAAATAATTAACGGAACCTTTGAACCTGCGAAAGAAACAGGAAAAAATATTACATTTGCAATAGCATCTGAAATCGGTGCTATATGCTTATCCATAAAAGCATCTACATTTATGGCATTTGCGCTTTGCATCCCCGCTAACATAACCATAAGTGTGCTAAATATTTTATTCATCAACAATATCCTTTCAGCTGTGTATTCTACAGTTGCCCCAACCGTAACTGTTATAAGTATAGCAAAAACAAATAATATAAAATACCAATGTTACACTTTATTAAATAAGACAAAAAAAGGGAGTATTATAATTACCCCCATAGGCGTTTAACGATATTTACCTGATCTGCTAAGGTAAGTTCAAGTTGGCATGCTTATTAACTGAGATCAGGTTGAGTTGTTTAGTTTTCTTTAATACTTTGCGAGTTCTATTATTTTTATCCGTCTCTTGAACTTTTTCTTGTCGTATCGGCGCACCTTCCTTACCCAAGCCCATTCTAAAGCCCAAGGTCAAGGCAATACCGGTTCTTCCGCCGTTTCTTACCATTGCTTGGCCGTATGCGGAATATCTGTCGTTCCACAGTTTCTGCACCCCGACACCATATTCTACGTATGGTCTTGTGTACATATTCGGTAGTTTTATTCCGTTTGCCGTTGCATTTGTATGATTCATCAAATTCCAGACCATACCAACGCTCGCATAAGGCTGCCAGCCGTTTTTGGTATTTCCTATGAATTTTATTGCAGGACTTAACTGGATCATATGCAGCGGATCCGTATCTATTCGCACGCCCGCTGCATTCGTATAGTCAAAAGTGTTTATCATAGAGTAAGAGAAGAATACTCTCGGCTGGATTATAAATTTCCCGCCGGCAAATTCAAAGTTATATCCGGTCTTTGTTCCGATACCTGCCATTAACATAGCCATATCATCTTTGCCATACATTGTATGTGCCTCTGCCGCACCGCCGCCCGCGGTTGCTGTCACGGCCGTCCAGAAGTTTCCTTTATAAAACGTTTCCGTTAAGCCTAACAAACCGCCGTTTGTTGATGCGTCCACTCCGTCATATCTTATCTGTGATCCGTTATATCCCAAATAAACAGTCCCGACATTTGACCAGCCGCGTTTTAGTTTGTATATGCTTGAATCAAATCCCACTAAGGTACCATACGAAATTGTATCTACCTTTGGACCGTGTACTAAATCTATCTTCTCAAATACGCTATATGGTTTTACCCACACCGATTTGTTGGAGTGCGACAAGTCATTCAGTCCTAAATTCCAGTTATAATCAGCAGATAATGCATATGTATTTTGATTTGTTCTTGCAAATCTTTCTATAGAATTGAGGTTCATAAATGTTTCGCCATGCTCAAAAGCATAATTTATGGTTTGACTCATAGCTGCGCCTGCTCCTGCTTGTGCTATAATCGGAGCTGCCAATACCGCAGGGTTAAATGCATCTGAAGGGGTTGGGGTTGGCACTATAGTAGGGCCTCTTCCCGGTGTCGGTTTATCTTCGATTATTTTACTTCCTTTTGCAAATACAAAATAACCGGCATTTTTTGTTTCATCATACATATCTTTATCTTGTATGTATGCTACGGTATATCTATATATTGGGGTGTATGCCGTTGTTTGATATTTAGAAACCGGAGTTTGCGAAACTTTACTCACAACATTATCTTTTAAACCTTCTTGTGCAAAATATATTTTTACTACATCTTTTGGGGTATCAGAAAGCATATTCATCCCTATAACATTAAGTTTGCCAAGGTGATTTCCGTAGCTGTTTGCCGTAAATCTATCCATTGATTCAGTTGCAAGATCTACATCTGCTATAAAGTTTACGTCCCCGTTAAGAGTTAATGAATTAAGTTTACTGACTCCGGCGTTGTTATTCACCATATTGACAGTTCCTGAATTGGCAAATAAATTCTGGTTGTCTAACACATTATCAAGTCTCATGTTAAGATTTAAGCCATCAAGAGTAAGGCTTGCATTGTCATATATTTTATTTGCAAGATTAATACTGCTTGATTCATCACCCTCAAAAACAACCGTGTAGCCTTGTTTACCTCTTACGTTATCGTATAAATTTATTTCAGCTTCATTAATTGCCGTAAACTTCAATTCTTCAGTATCAGAGTCAAGGTATATAGCGTTATCATCTATTACTCCGTTGGAATCCGTGTAGTTGCCTATTATTGTCGAAACTTCATTATCTGCAACAAAGTTAAATCCTGTTTTGGAATATATAGCACCCCCTTTTGCTTCTTCGGTATTATTCTGAGCATAATTACCTATGAAATTACCGGAGATAATATCAATCTTTGGTTGCCTTGCATTAGGGTATGGCGGAGAATATGTCGGTTTTTCATCTATTGCATTGGATATAGCTCCGCCATGCCCGTTATGCGCGTGATTAGCGACAAAATTTCCTTTTATGCTGTGAATAGTAGAAGGACCCATTGCAAATGCGGCGTCTATCCCCTGATATATTGCTCCACCTGAGCCATTTTGTACGTAATTATTGATAAAATCTCCTTCTATACTCTCTACGTTACCTACTTCAATACCTATCGCTCCGCCGTTACCCCTTTCTGCGTAGTTCCCGATAAAATTGCCTTGTATACTTCCGGTATGAAAATATCCGTTATCACCATCATTTAGTACATATATAGCCGCTCCGGAAGGGTTATAGCCCTGTGGATTAAAAAGAGAATCTTTTAAACGATTATTTATATAATTACCTTCAATTTTTACAACATCGTTCCAGGCGAAAAGAACAACACCCAAATTTGTTGCATTTTCTATATAATTACCTTTCACCGAATTTTGTCCTTCAAAATATGTTCCGCCTATAACACAAGTTTCTGCATCATGTATAAATGCATTGATATCAGCCGTGGTAGCATGTCTACCAAGTTGAACACCGGTACCATGCGCTATAGTAGTGTGTTTTATAATATCTGCTTTTATATATTTTAAATCGGGGTTTGCATTCCCATTTATCGCAAGGGCGTGATTGTCGGAGTCGTTACTATGATAGTCATAAAAATACACACCGGTAATTTCTTCCGGATAGTTATAGATATCATCACTTCCCTCTTTATACAAGATACGGTTATAGAGTCTTTGTTTTTCATTGTTATAATCCATAGTATAATACGTCTTTTGCGCATTTCCTGAAGAAATAGCTTCACCATTGTGAGGAAGAATTACTTCAATGGTTTTGCTTCCGTATTTTATTGCATCGTTGTATTCAAATGCTTTTACGGAATTTCCGCCTTCCCGCCATTTTATACTGTCATCGGATGACATATTATTTGTATTTAACTTCACTTTGTAATACTCATTGTCACCGTTATTATTCATCAGTTTAAATGTGTAATCTGAAGATGAGCCTGCGCTTTCTGTATATATAGAACCAGCAGCGGCCCCGGTAATTTGGCCTTTTTTAGATAGTTTTTTAGATAAAGAGGAGTCTTCATTAGCCAAAGCCGAAGTCGCTGATATTGCACACAACGAAATCGCAGCCAGGGCACAAACTGTTAGATTTTTTCTGTTCATTCTTAAATTCCTTATATGTATTGAATTGTAGGCATAGTAAAATAATAAAATATAAGATATCACTTCATATATTTATACTTTATTTCTTTTTTATGTATCTTAATATATTGATGAAAGTTTGTCAATGGGTTATCATGAATATATGGGCGATAGGAACTTACTAAAACTTGGTGCCAAAATCAGTTATTTGCGCAAGAAGAATGGTATGTCTCAAATGGATTTGTCTCTTAAAACCGGACTAACTACGCGAACAATAAGCCGCATTGAATGCGGAGAGGATGACCCAAAATATACAACACTCGAAAAAATCGCAAAAGCTATGAATACAGACGTGGAGTCACTTTTTGATTTTAAGTTGTAGTAATTTTTTTATTATATCTGAAAATCTTTATTCTTCCGAATCAAAACGTTGATTGGTTTGGTTTTGCTCTCTTCTTAATCGTAAAATCTCTCTTAAATCACGGGAAATATTTTCTTCTTCATCTAAACTGCGTTTACGTTTTTTTGCGTTCAAAACATCCGCAACATTCATCATAGCCAGAGAATTGAGAGTAGCACGCAAAACAGCACTTTGATCCATATAAGGATTTTGCTGTTGTTCAGGCATTTCCTCTTCGCCGCCCCTTTGCGAAAAGTATTCATTGCCTTGTCCCATTTTATCATCTGATAATTTTGCCGCAGTGCCTGATATGTCGCCGCTTTTGAAATTAAAAGCCCCGCCAATACCAAAATAGCCTGCAGATCTGTTATCGACCATATATTTCTACCCTTTGTTTATTTATATTCTCAGACTTTCCGTCTTTAAATATCCACGTTCCACGACCCTATTATAAAAGGTGTGACGTAATATTAACTCGTCTGAATGTATTATTTTGCTACTATGTAAACAAAAATTTACATTCCGCTTAATATTATCTGCTCTCGTTTTAAAGATTGTAACTTATTTTTTAAGAAATTACAAGTACCATACATCTAATTTTGATGTAGAATAAAAACAATAAAGCAGCCGGATAATCGCGCTTATCCAAACGGAAAGTGAGGAAAGTCCGTGCATCCCAGAACAGACCTCCGGAGAAACTCCGGGCGGCGTGAGCCGGCGGATAGTGCCACAGAAATGAAACGCTTTAGCCGGTGTGAAGTGCCGGTGTCAACTTGCTAAATAGCAAGACGAGCAGGGCACAAACATTATATCACCGCCGTTGCATATGAAGCGTAAGCGTAATATGCGAACAAATCTATGATTTGACAGGCGGGAAAGGCAAAAGCAAAGACTGCCGATGATTTGCGTTATCGGGAGAAGGGGCTGACCCCTCACCCTTACCCTCTCCCCAAGGAGAGGGAAACGGAAAAACAGGCGATGGTGCAACGGTGAGTTAAGAGCTTCACCGGCAAAGTCGGAAGGCTTTGGCCAGGTAAACCCAGGTCGGATGCAAGTTTGACTCGAAGGCTATAAAGGTTGTTCGCCAACTTCGGAAAAAACGCTAGAGATTAGGAGTAATCCTAATACCAGACAGATGATTATCTAAAACAGAACACGGCTTACGGGTTGCTTTATTTTTTAAAAT
>CAMOQI010000030.1 GCA_946622835.1 uncultured Candidatus Melainabacteria bacterium | reverse complement strand
CGATAAAAATATTATATCATAAATTTTTCTTTTTGAACCCCTAATTGTGCTAAATATTTAAAAACTTATATATACTATTATGGCTTAGTCAGATGGCGGATGATAATTTTTTACTCTTTTTTTAACTTTTCTTTTGAAAGGAGATATGATGATTAGTGATAAAATCAGAGATGTTCTTAATGAACAAATTAACAAGGAGTTTTATTCCGCGTATTTATATTTATCGATGTCTGCTTATTTTGCTGAGATTGGTATGTATGGGTTTTCTAAATGGACTAAAATTCAGTCTAAAGAAGAAATTGATCACGGGATGATATTATTTGAGTACGTAATAGATAGAAATTCTCAAATAAGATTAGCTCAAATAGAGCCTCCATTGTTTGAGGTTAAAAGTCCTTTGAGTGTGTTTGAACAAATTTATCAGCATGAGCGCTCAATTACATCCGCAATTGATTGTGTTGCTCAGATGTCAGAATCTGATTGTGATTTGGCAACCAGAAATTTTATTGACTGGTATTTAAAAGAACAAATAGAAGAAGAAGCTATGGTTTCAAGGATTATTTCAAAATTAAAGGCCTTTGGCGAAGAAAAATCTGCGCTATATCTGATTGATAGAGAATTAAGCCACAGAGAGTATAATCAGCCGGTATATTAGAAGCTTTTTGTCGGGTGCATTAAGAATTCCGGATATCTTTGTTTTCTTTTTGCACCTAATTATTGCGATTTTGTAAACAATTTGTCTTCTTTTGAAAAATATTTTAAGATATAAGTATGAGTTTAGGGAAGATATTATACGTTGACGATGATAAATTGTTGACTTCAACTTTTAGCACACTTATGAAAGTTGAAGGTTTTAATGATGTTGTTGTGTTTAACAACCCAATAGAAGCTATTGATTATTTGAAAAAAGAATCGCCGGATTTAATTATTTCGGATTTTCTGATGCCTGAAATGAACGGATTAGAATTTTTACGCGAAGCAAAAAAACTTTATCCTGAGATAAGTATGATATTGCTGACGGCGTATGCTGATAAAGAAAATGCGATTAAGACAATTAATGAAATCGGGGTTTATAAGTATATTGAAAAGCCTTGGGATAATGACGATTTGATAATGAATATTAAAAACGGGATCGAAAGAAGTCATCTGCTTGCTGATTTAAGGGATAAAATTGTACAGTTAGAAGAGGCAAAGGCTCAATTGACAAAATATTCTCAAAATCTTGAAGAGCTTGTGGCAGAAAGAACAAAAGAACTTGATAATGCCAATTTAAAATTATCGGCAATAATTAATTACTGTGCGGATGGCATTATTATTATCGATGCTAAGGGAAATATAGAACAGGTTAATCCGGCTTGTGAAAATATGACCGGATTATCTGCGCATTCTCTTAAAACTATGAAAATTCAGGAAATTGCCTATACAGATAATCCTGAGTATAATAAAGCTCCAAAATCCGGAGTGAATGCGGCAATTTTAGGTTTGTCCTGTGATAATTCTGAGTTTTTACTGAGAGATTTATATATCAGGAATTTTTTAACCGAAGTGGCTGTTCCCGTTGAAATTAATTTTGCATCTTTAACAGATGAGTATTCGCAAGAAGAAAAGTTTGTTGGTGTTATCCGAAATTTCAGCGTACAAAAGGAAACCGAGCGTTTAAGAGATGATTTTATTGCAACATTAACACATGATTTAAGAACTCCGCTTTTAGCAGCTATTCAAACCTTAAAATTCTTTATTGATGGCTCGTTGGGAGAAATAAAAGAACAACAAAAGGTTATGTTATCAACTATGCTTCAGAGCAATGAGGATTTATTAGGGCTCGTAAATGCCTTGCTGGAGGTTTATCGCTTTGAAAGCGGAAAGTTGAATTTGTGTAAGACAAAGTTTAATATTAAAGATCTAGTTAAACAGTGTTATGATGAATTGGAACCGCTTTCAAAGAAGAAGGATATTGAATTTAATTTACATTGTGATGTAGATGATGATTTGAAAGTTAATGCTGACAGGGCTGAAATTAAAAGAGTTATTACAAATTTGTGTGGTAATGCTTTGAACTACACAAACAAGGGTGGCATTATTGACATTTATGTTAAATCCCAATCAGGAGATTTGATGTTTTCTGTTATAGATAACGGGAACGGTATACCAAAAGAGGATATTGCACATTTGTTCAAACGATTTTCTCAGGGTACCAGCAAAAAGCGCTCTACCGGAACCGGATTGGGATTATATTTGTCAAGGCAAATTGTTGAAGCGCATGGCGGCAAAATTTGGGTAGAAAGCAAGGTGAACCATGGTAGTGAATTTTCGTTTTTACTTACAAATGTTGTCGAAGAATTAAAGGTGGTTTAAGATGTCAAAGAAGAGCATAAGGGTTACTATAGTTGAAGATCATGATATGACAAGGATGGGTTTGTCTTTTGCGCTTTCAAACAGTGCAAATATTGAAGTCGTCGGTACGGCAGCAGATGGTATGGATGGTATTGATCAGGCTATAGAATTAAAACCTGATTTGATAGTTATGGATATAGGTTTGCCGACTGTCGACGGGATTGAGGCAACGAGAAAAATTAAAAATTCGCTGCCCGAAGTTAAAGTTTTGATGTATACATCAAGAGATAATGAAGATGATATTTTGGATTCATTTCAAGCCGGAGCAGACGGTTATATTACCAAAGGTGCAAGCTCTGAGCAAACAATATCCGCAATTCAGGCGGTTTGTGACGGATATCCTTGGATTGATCCTGCTATTGCAAAAGTTGTTTTATCGAATATCAGAAAAAATAGTGATATTGACTCTCAAAATAAGGGTATAGATTATAAAAAGGGTAAAAATTTATACGGGTTGACGGAGCGAGAGATGGAAGTTTTAGCCTTGTTGGTTGAAGGGCTTAATAACCCTCAAATTTCTAAAAAACTTGTTATTACGATTGCAACAACTAAGACTCACGTTCATAATATATTGCAGAAATTGTATGTAAAAACTCGCTCAAAAGCTGTTGCTACTGCAATGAAAGACGGGCTTGTCTAAAATTTGTATGACATAATATTAATTTTTATTATATTTAATACATATGAAAAGATATTTATTTTTAATTATAATTTTATTTTTGGTTTTTCAAGTTAGCCTGAAAAATTTGGTTAGCGCCAATCCCTTTGTTAAGGATAAGAGGCAGCAAGAGTTAAAATATTTATACGAAGTCAATAAATCCGATGAAGAGTATAAGCGTGATAAGAAAATTCTTGAGCTAAACCCTTCAGGATATATGACGTATGACGAATATGAAGCTGCGTCCGAGTATAAGGATAAATCAAAAATAGATTACGTTGTTCCTAAAGTGGAAGCCCCTTCTGATTTTAAGTATGTTCCAAAACCTTTGTACAGAATTGTAAAATATAATGATCCGCCGGGAAGTCCAGAATTATCTTTAGGGAAAAATATTTATAACACTCGTCAGATAAATGCTCAGGGCGTTGCTTCGCCTGATTATTCAAAATTGGTTTATTCTGCGGTATATTACTATGCAGATAGTGCTTCTGTTGCGGCAGATGTGTTTGTCATTCCTCTTGATCAGGACGGTACTAATTTAAATAAAATATTAAAGGCGAATACTTCAAAACGTTTGCAAAAACCTATTTTATCGACTGATAAACTCATAGATAATTATGCGGCGTTTAGAACACTTACTCCTGTTGATTTTAATCCCGACGGCTCAAAGATATTGTTAAAACAAAAAATTGGCAGCAGTGAGGATGGTATTTGGGAGACAAAACCATTTGTTTATGATTTTACAACTGAAACAGATTATGATTTGTCTGCCGTGCGCGATGCAATTGTGTACTTTTGGAAGGAGTATATGAATCTTAATCTTGATGATGTAAGGTGGGATATTTATCCTTTAGGTTTTGATAAAAATAATTCTAATAGTGTTGTTGTACAAGCCTTTGCCTTCACCGGTGTTAAGCCTGTTTTTCTTGGAACTTGGAGTATTGATTCTAAAGGCAGCCGCTCTCAAGTTGTTTCTTTTGATAAAAATTTTATACCGCAAGTGTCTTCAAACGGATATAAAGTTGTAAAAGATGGTGTTGAAGAGTACACCAGTGTAAAAATTCAAGAAAAAATGGATGCTATAGAAACAAAATTCTTGGAAAAGCAGAGATTGCGCAAAGAAAAAGCTGCCATAAAAGAGATTAATGATGAGTATAAGTGGACTAAACGTGAGTTGCGTGATAATTATAAGGACGATGCGCGAGACCTGAAAAAATTAAGATCTTTATCCGGTTCGACAGAAGGTGTTGAGCTTCAAGAGGCTTACAGAAAGTATTTGGAAGATCAAAATAATAAGGATATTGAGAAGCTTCAAAAGCGAATAAATAAAGAACAGAAGAAGCTTGATAAGATTGAGCAAAAAATTAATAAACTGAATAGTGAATTCTCACATGAAAATCAGAATTCGCAAGAAGATGGTGAAGATGTTCAATCGCAGGAGTCTGCGTCAGAGGAAGCGGATCAGGATTCTAGCTTTGAATAAGTTCCAGTTTTTGTTTCCTTGAAAGTTTGTGCTTTATTCGATATTCTTCTTTTAGAGCTTCTGATTTTGAGCTAAATTCTTTGCTCCATACCACCTTTAGCGGTTTATTAGCAGCAGTATATTTTGCGCCTTGTCCTTTTTGATGCATTAAAAATCGTTTTTCAATATCGTCGGTGTAGCCGCAATATAGGGTGTTTCTTTCCGTTAAAATAATATATACATAATAGGATTTGTTCATTTTTTAATCATATTACTTTTTTAAAATATTTGGTATAAACTAAATGTATGAAAATTTCTGTTTGTTATAATTCTTTGATGGATAATTCAGCGCAGGTAATGAAGAACCTGTCGGAATTATGTGTAAAATATTCATTAGAATATGATGTTTTAGATATTGATAATCTTAAACCAGGGGCTGATATGGCTTTTGTAATTGGGGGTGATGGTACAATATTAAAAGCTGCAAGGTTTTTTGCTCAATATGCAACTCCCATATTCGGAATAAACTTGGGTCGTTTAGGTTTCTTATCTCAAACATTGCCGGATTCATTGGAAGATTCTTTGAACAAGATCTTGAGCGGTGATTACAAAATTGAAAATAGGATGATGTTAAAATCGGGAGAATACACCGCGTTAAATGATTTTGTAGTAAAAGGCGGATTGTCGGGGAGAACATCAAGATTTGCGTTGGAAATTGACGGTAAATTTGTTTGTGAATATTTGGCAGATGGTATAATTGTTTCTACTCCGACGGGTTCTACTGCGTATGCAATGGCAGCGGGTGGCCCTATTTTGGCAACGGATATTGATGCTTTAACAATTGTTCCGATATGTCCGCATACTCTAACCGCTCGTCCGATTGTTGTCAGTGCGGGGAGTAATATTAAAATTTTGCCTGCAAAAAATAATGAGTATAATGTATCTGCTGACGGTCAAGTTGCGTTTATATTAAAAAGTAATTTGTGTATTGAAAAATACGAGAAAATGGCAAGACTTGTATTGCTTAATGAAAATAATTTTTATGATGTAATACGAAATAAGCTGCAGTGGGGTGTTTCGCCTGCTAAAAATTAGCTTAATTTTTGTTCATAAATATTTATAATTTTATTGTACTTTTCACATATTTAAAATATTATATTGGTATAGTTTTAGGAAAGTGTATATAGTTTAAGAGGTAACAAACGTGGAAAACATTGTTTCAGATATCTTTGCAAGACAAGAAGATCCGTCGGATAGCAGAGCATCAAGATTGGGTGCTAATCCGACAAATATAAAAGTTGTAGGCGTAGGCGGCGGCGGTGGTAATGCTGTAAATCGTATGATACAAACAGGTTTGGCCGGAGTTGAATTTTGGTTAATGAATACGGATTTGCAGGTGTTGTCTAACGCAAAGACAAATAACAGACTTCAGTTAGGAATTTCTTCCACAAAAGGTCTTGGTGCCGGCGGAGATCCTACGGTTGGAGAAAAAGCGGCAGAAGAAGCACAACAGGAAATTACACAAGCTTTAGAAGGCGCTGATATGGTATTTATAACAGCAGGTATGGGCGGCGGAACCGGTACGGGTGCAGCTCCTGTTGTTGCTAAGATTGCTAAACAACTTGGAATTTTGACGATTGCTGTAGTTACAAAGCCATTTTCTTATGAAGGAAAGAAGAGAACAAATTACGCAAATTCCGGTCTTGAAAAATTAAAAGATTCTGTGGATGCGGTGATTGTAGTTCCTAATGACAAATTATTACAAGTAGTTGACAGACAAGTTTCAATGGAAGAAGCGTTTATAGTTGCGGATGAAGTCTTAATTCGCGGTGTTACCGGTATAACTGATATTATTACTATACCTGGAATCATTAATGTTGATTTTGCGGATGTAAAATCCGTAATGCAGGGTTCTGGTACAGCGTTGATGGGTATAGGCAGAGCTTCAGGCGAAGGCAGAGCTGTTAAGGCGGCACAGCAGGCTATTAATTCTCAGCTTTTAGAGTCTTCAATAAACGGGGCTTCCGGTGTTATTGTTAATATAACAGGCGGACCTGATATGGGTATTCACGAAATCAGCGATGCTGCTTCTATTATTCATGATGCGGTTTTAGATGATGCAACTGTAATTATAGGAACAGCCGTTAATGAATCTATTCAAGGTGAAATTCAAATTACTGTTATTGCAACTGGTATTGAAGTTAAGAATAACCAATCATTATCGTTGTTTGGATCTTCTTCATTGTCGTCAGACGGTAGTTTGCCGGCTATGAATGCATCTGACTTTTTCTCAGGGGCATTTAATACTCAAACAAAATCTCCTGTAAATAATAATAATTTTACAAATATTGAAATTCCAGATTTTCTAAAAAGATAGGAAAGATATTTATTCAAATAAAAAAGCGCCATAAGGCGCTTTTTTTATTCGCTTAGTATTGATAAATTCATAATTTCAATATCATCGTAGTCTATGTGGTCACTGGGCATAAGATTTTGACCAGTTTTAATTGTAATTTGATTTTTGGTATCGGTTTTAATTAAGTTTTGGGGGATTTTTATTCTTTGTCCGTCCCCGTTGATTTTGAGCTGTCCTATCAGGCTGCCGTTAAAGTATACTTCTGCCGGGCTTGAGTAAGCAGTTTTTATTTTATTTTGCCCCATCGATTTTGCAAGTTCTGTATCTAATCCCACTATTGAACCAATAATCAGGTAGTTTGTTGCACGTTTTGCATTTGAGGTCATGATAAAATCTTTAGAGTAGTATGGTCCTATGGATTTGAGTTTAAAATCGTCTGCGTTAGCCGAATTTTTTGAATAACTATTGTCTCCAAGGTGTAAAATTTCATCCTCAATTGATATGTCCAGAGCTTCGCTTTTAGCAATTTCAATTTTCATTGGTGAATTTAGGGAATTGTTACTGTTAATGGTTAATGAAAAGGGTCTATAGCCTTCTTTTTCTACGTTGAGAATAGTTGGTTGTGCAATTTGAATTCTTGGGAGTTCAAAGTTTCCGTTTGCATCTGTGTAGGTTCTGAAATTCTTTTTTGGAATTGTGATTTTTGCAAATTCAACACCTTGTTTTGTTTGGGAGTCAATAATTTGGTTACTTTCTTGTTGTCCGATTTTAGTTACTCCGCCAGTAAATGTTGTGGCGATAGATTGTTGTGTGAATATTGAAAATATAATAAAAAGATAAATAAGTTTTTTCATACAAAATTTATAAAAATTTGTATTAGAAATTATAATATCTTGTTATTTATAATATTAGGGTAATATTATTTTAATAAAATATTGAAAAAAAATATTTTTTTGATAGTATTTAGTTATGACAAGAGAATATGCCGGTGTGATGGAACTGGTAGACGTGCCAGACTCAAAATCTGGTGAGGTTCACCCC
>CAMOQI010000029.1 GCA_946622835.1 uncultured Candidatus Melainabacteria bacterium | reverse complement strand
TTTTAAGGCTTTTAGAGCTGCCTGAAGCCTGTCATCAACTTCAAGTTTTTGTAAAATACTTGCCACGTGTGCTTTTGTTGTATTAACACTGATTACAAGTTGTTGAGCAATTTCCATATTACTGTGCCCTTCAGTCATAAGCTTAAGGATTTGTGCTTCTCTTGCGGTCAAATCGTAATCTTTATAGTTTCCTGAGGTTTCTCCGATATCTGTTTTTGCGGTTGCTTGCAAGACAATATGCGCAATGCTCGGGTCAAACCAAGCAGCACCGTCTGCTACGGATAATACCACTTGTACAAGCCGTTGCAGGTTTATTTCTTTGGAACAATACGCATTGGCACCGGCTTTTAAACTGCTTAAAACTTCTTTTTCATCATTATGAGAGGTTAAAATTATTATTTTTGAATCTTTATTAAGTTCCCGAATAGCTTTAGTAGCCTCAATTCCGTTCATATTTGGCAATCCTAAATCCATAATAACTATTTCTATCGGATTATTTTTAAATATTTCAATGGCTTCTTCTGCCGTTGATGCTTCGTAAATAATTCCGATGGAATCAACATCTTCAAAAGTTGTTTTAAGTCCGAATCTTGTTAGTTCGTGGTCTTCTACAATAAGGATATTTTTTTTGTTCATATATTTAACTCCTTTTTCGCCGGTTCATAATCAGGATTTATATTCAGACAGGTTTCAAAATTACGTTTTGCATCTTGAGCCATTCCTTTATTTTTTAATATCAGACCGAGATAGTAGTAATATCTGTAATCATTATCGTTGATATATTTTGCAATTCCTAAATACGATAGAGCATTATCGTATGAGCCGCGTTGGACTTCGATTCTTGCCATATCAAGCCAACCGTCAATAAAATCAGGGTTTATTGCAACAGTCTTTTTAAGGTATGCGTCTTGTCTGTCTTTTTCTAAAAGTGCAATTTGATAGTATGCTTCATACGCTTTGGAGCTTACTTTTAATACTTTTGAATATATTTCTTTTGCTTTTTTAATATTGTTTTGTTTTTGATATACTTGAGCAAGCTTTAGTTCTGCACTGTGAGTTTTATCTTTGGATGTAGCTTTTTTAAAATAGTTTTCAGCTTTTTGGAGGTCATTATTTCTGAATGCAATTTTGCCTAAAATAATCAGAGCTTCCGAATTTGAGGAGTCAATGTTGATTGATTTTAGGGCGTAGTCCTGAGCTTTTTCAAATTCTTTCATTTCAAAATAAACCATTGCAGTTAGGGCAAAGACATCTTTATTTATATTTTTTTTACCGGAAATTGACGTTTGAAGTACTCTTAGGGATTTTGCAAGCTCGCCTTCGTCATAGTAATAATAAGCAAGATGATATTTTTTCAGGTAATCATTTTTTGCGGCTTTATATAAAATGTATTGTCCCGACGAATGGAGCTGTTTATCAAAAACTACGGTATTTATGTTTGTATTATATAATTCATTTAAATATTTAATCCCTAATTTCGGTTTATTGGTTTGGGAATAAATTTCAGCTCTTAATCTTTTATAGTTTATATTTTTAGGATTTTTATCAATTGCAATATCAATGGATTTTTCCGCTTGTTCAATATCTCCGTTTTTCATGCTGCCAAAAGCAACAAGATAGTTTGCATAATCAGATTTTGAAAGCAGGGATGTTTGCTTTAATAATTCGCCGGTAGCTTCTTTACTTTGGTCATTATACATTATATTAGAATACATTTCGGCAAGATACATTTGATCTTTATTATTTAGATTAATGCTCGGGAAATAGTAATTTTTGACATCTTCTTCTAATAATCCTGAGATTTGAGAGTCTTGAATTTTTGACATAGAAAGTTCTGCCAATGAGAAAAATCCGATAGATGCCATTTCTTGAGTTAAGTGCATATATATATAATCGCTTGGTACAATGTTTTCAATAAGCAATTTAAAGTCTTTATATGAAGCTCTGACATTACTTTGCATAAATTTTTCCATCGCAATAGTATATTGATTTTTGATTGAATTTTTTGTCAGGGTGCCTTTTTGAAGAACGTATGTCGGTTGGTTGATTACTTGTTGATAAGTTTCATTTTTAACTTCTAACGGATTTACGGGTTTTATTGCCCCAAGGTCAAGACAAAATCCGCTGTTTGTTATACAAAAACAGAAAATTATTAAACTTATAAAGGGTTTGTTTTTTTTGAAATTCATAATTATTCTGCGTTATGCTCCTTGCCTCTGTACTGATAATATGCATTAAATAATTCAAATAATTTTTCTTGTTCATCGGTTTTATTATCAGCGGTACCTATTTTGTATATGTCAATTAATCCGTAATTATTTAGGATGTTTTCATCATCAGGTTCTATTTTCCCGTTATTTTCGGATAATAAGACATTAACTATTTTATTCAGCGGAATTGATAAAAACGCATCTATCAATTCTTTTTGAAAATGATTTCCCGCGCCTTTCAGGAGAATATCTATGACGTTTATTATTGGCATTTTATCGCGGTAGTGACGTCTGGATGTTATTGCATCAAAAACATCTGCAACTGCTAAAATGCGGCCGCCCAAAGTTATTTCTTCGCCTTTTAGGTGTCTGTAATATCCGCTGCCGTCCCATTTTTCGTGATGAGAACAAGCAATCTCGGTAATTATTCTAAAATCAGGGGACATATAGATTCTGTTTAGAATATTATGTGTTATTCTTACGTGTTCTTGTATGTGTTTATACTCTTCATCCGTCAGTTTGCCGTCTTTTTGTAACACCGAATCTCTGATACCGATTTTTCCGATATCGTGTAAAATTGCAGCTTTTTCCAATAGTGAAATATCTTTGCTTTCCATATTTATTGCCTGAGCTAAAAGGGTTGAATACATACGTACTCTGGTTGAGTGACCTGCGGTGATTTTATCTCGAGCATCGATGGACATTGCCAGAGTATCTATAAAACTTTCAAACAGTAGTTTTTGTTCATGATACATCTGAAGCTGTTTGTCAAAAAGTTGGGCGTTTTCCAGTGCAATACTTGCACTGCCGCCGATTGCAATGAGTAAATCTTCATCATTTTTTGTAAATATTCCGTCAATTTTATTTAGAACCTGAAATGCTCCTATTATTTCGCCGTTGTTGTTTTTAATGGGCATACACAGGATAGTTTTTGTGTGATATCCCGTGTTTTTATCAACTTCGGGGTTGAATCTGGGGTCTGAGTAAGCATCTGTGATGTTTAGTGCTTCGCCTGTTGTTACAACGTAACCTGCAAGCCCTTTATCGGCGGGAAATCTTATTTCTTTGCTGTCATCAATACCTAAAGCAACTTTAGACCACAGTTCATTTGTGTCTTTATCCCAAAGAAAAACGGTACATCTGTCTGCTTGGATTGCATTTTTTGTTTCTTGAGCAATAACTTTCATCAATTCGTCTATATCTGTGAGAGCCGTAATCGATTGGCTTATTTTAACTAAAGATACTAACGGATCGCTTTTTGTGGGCAGGGAATAGTCCATGTTATTTTGCAGTTGTCTTATTCTGGCATTGATTGTGTTTGAAAGCGAGTATTTATCTTCTGTGGCAGAATATTTTAAGGCATTATTGTAGTGCATAAGTGCAATATCTTTGTAACCTTGGGCGAAATTGATATTCCCCAAAACAAGTTCATTTATTAAAGCTGCAGTAATGCTTCCGGAGCGTTTAGCCATAAAAGTGCCGTCATTAAGTAAAGATGCAGCTTGTTCAAATTTTGTTTTATCCTGAGAATAGTCAAGAAAGGATATTAAGCTGTAGCATGCGCTGACACCTTCTTTGTATTGTTCTGCTCGACTTATTTCATATGCATTATCAAGATTTGTCCGCGCATCTTGATAATCTTTGTCTTCAATATAATCAAGTGCTTGTCTGATAAGTTTTTCTGTCTGCTCGTGTTGTTGAATCATAGCTCCTGCTTTCTTGGAATATTGTACAATACTTTTACAATAAACACAAATAAAAATATAAATATTATAATAAAAATAATGTACCTATATGATGAAATATTTTGACATAATGCTAACTTGAAAATATAATTGAGTAGTAATCTAAAAGAAAGGTAAAATTATGGCAGATACATTAAAACCTTTAAATTGTCCGGCATGCGGCAAAGAAATGGAAAAAGTTTTAATTCCGTCTGAAGGTATAAATCTTGATATTTGTACAGACGGTTGCGGCGGAATTTATTTTGATAATAGGGAATTCGCTAAGTTTGATGAGCAGCATGAAGATATATCTGAAATTTTGGCAAAACTTGAAAATAAAAGTTTTATTCATGTTGATGAATCTCAAACAAGGTTATGCCCTAATTGCGGTACTAAAATGGTTAAAAATCATTCAAGTATCAAAAAAGCAATAGAAGTTGACGAATGTTATGCTTGCGGCGGAAAATTCCTTGACAATTCAGAGCTTGTAAAAATAAGGCAAGAGTATTTAAACGATGAAGAACGCAGTGCGGATGTGATTAATTATGTTTATCAAACTGTTGGAAGTGAATTAAAAGAACAACATTCAAAGCACTCGACTATTAAACAATCGGCACTCAGATCATTATTTGGTAAGTTAACTGGATTTTAAAATCATAAAACCAACATTAAAATATCTTGAAGGTACGGATAATACCCTGATTCAAGAAGTTCACAGAAACGTTTATATGATACAGGGGCAAGTGTTTCCACTTGCTCTTTGTCTATATAAAGACCTTCGACAAATCTTGCAAAAAGTTCTGTGGGTTTTGAATAATATTTTTTCAACCTGCTTATTTTGGAACTTATGCGTGCCAATTTTTTTTGACAGGATTTGAGGCGGATGTATGCCGTAAATTCAGGCGGCATATCCGGAAAATCATTTTCTATACTTTCTGTGGATAAGATTCTTGTTCCTTTGAAAAGAAATCCTGTTACAAGCTTTACTCGGTCATATTTTAAAAGATACCTTGCTTGGGATCTTTTAATATATTTATCAAACTCTTTAAACTTTTTAGAACGTAAAAATTTTGGATATGTGTTTTTTATTAATTTTTCATAATCTTTGATTTTACTTTTTATAATAACTTTATGAGAGTTTAATTTTTCAAATTTTGAATTTTTGTCAACAAAATGTGTTACATCAAGTAATTCTTGGAAATATTTATCAGTTTTGTTATCATTAAAAATTCGTTCAAGAGTTCCGCCGCTTTTTTCCATATTGGGCTCAATTTTTGAGTGAACGAAGTGTGTGAATTCATGTAAAAGGGTTGGTATTATTCTATCTTTCGGGGTAACAGATGAAATATCAATACGATTTTTTAAATAAAACCCTTGGTGTCCGCGGGCTTTTGTCGTTGTTCTTACTATAAGCCCGACGGATTTAAAATAATCTATTAATTCTTCTTTTTCCATAATTTTATTATATAACCAAAGGGGGAAAATATAAATATTTTCCCCCTTTGGTGTATGTTAAATATATTTATGCTTTTTCAAATTGGTCTTTGCCGACTCCGCAAAGCGGACATGTCCAATCATCAGGTAGATCTTCAAATTTAACACCGCCGTTTTCTTCCGGATTGTATTCATAACCGCAAACTACGCATACCCATTTTTCCATAATAATTTCCTTTCTATTTAACTGTACCAAGTCATTATAACATATTATTTAAATTTCGCAATTAATGGTTGAAGTTTCTTCAAGTGCTTGTTTTGTTGCGTTTAAATATGCGTATCCGTATTTTTGATCAGGTTCTAAGTGTGCTCCTTCTGCCCATTCATTCCACGCGTTTATGAATACAAATTGTTCTTCGGGTGTTTTATTTTCTGTTGTCCATTTTATTATGTCCTTTAGCCAATATTTATAATCCTCCGGCTCTATTTGTAAAATATTTGGGCCTTGAAAACAACGTCTTGGTGTGTTATCCCAGTTTGGAAATATTCCTTTAAAAACTTTTGTATTTGTATTGTACAGATAACCTTTTTCTTTTATGAAGGATTTAACATCGTGGCAGTGTCCTTTAAATTTGTTATTTATAAATGGTTTTTCTTCTGTTTTTATAACACTTAGGAGCCCTTGAGGAAAAAATTCCAACATGGAATCTATATTATATTTGTCGGTTATTTCTTTTAAATTTGAAAAATCCATTTGTTCTTTGATAGTGCTTAGAATATATAAATCATCAAAGCCGTTTTGTTTAGCGATTTCTCTTATTTTATTGATAAAGTTGGTGTATTTGTCATAGGGAAAAATTTTTAATTGGTATATAACAAGTAACGGTTTGTTGTTAATTTTAATATATCTGTCGTCTTTCATATAGACAAGAGCATCTTGCATAAATTTTTCGGCATCATTTTCCAGAAGTTCTTGTTTGTGCAAAATATCTTTGTAATTCCCGTTATCCCAAAGCATAGACCAATCTTCATTTGCCCAAAATAGAAAAAATGGCATATCTAAAGATTTATCCGCCAGAAATCTTTCAAGCGGCTTTTCCATTAATTTTTCTCCGGAAAACCAGTAGTAATAAAAACAAAAACCATAAATCCCATATTGTTTTGCAAGTTCGATTTGGCGTTTCATAATATCAGTATTATTTAAGTTGTAATAACCGACATCTATAGGAATATGCGGCTGCCAGTGTCCGACATATTGTGCAACGGTTTTTGATGTATTTGACCATTCCGAAAATCCGCGTCCGAACCATTCAACATTTTCCGCAAAATCGTGGTATTGAGGTAGATAAAATGCCACAATTTTTACATTATTGTTATTAAAATTATAGCTATCGTCAGCTTCAGGTACAAATTTGGATTTGTCTTTTTGATTGTAAAAAAGGTACTTGAAATACTCGTTATAAGCTTCATTTTGCAGATTTTTCAATTTCAATTTTATTCCTGCGATGCTGTATACGGTGTGTCTTTTATCTTGAGTTAAGTATTTTTTCAAAAGTTTCATTGTTTTCTTCCTTCTGTTCTTCTAAAAATTGTTTTAATTCGCTGGTAATAATTTCAGGTTCAAAAGATGATAGAATTTTACCTTTTGGATATTTAATTACCTGATCGGCTTGTCCGCCTAAGTTAAAGCATAAAACAGGGTATCCTGATGCGATGGCTTCGGCTGTAGTGTATGAGAATGTTTCGGGGCAAACAGACGGTATCATAATTGCATTAATTTTGTTCGCGTCTAAAATATTCAACAGGTTGTCTCTTTTGTAGCTGCCGATCACAGTAAGTAATTCGGATTGAATGTTTTTTTGGTTTTGTCCGATTAGGATAAAATGGAATTCATTTATTCCTTTCAAATACAGGTATCGGACTAAATTTTTTATTATTTTTGCACCTTTATGAATTGAAAGATTTCCTAAAATGGCGATATTATATTTGGGAAATGGTCTTATCTTATGAGGTAATAATTTAATTTTATCTTTTGCAAAGGGGTATGCTTTTAAAAAGATGTTGCTGCTGTATGGTGAAAAAATTTCAACTTCATCAACATTTTTGTATATAAAATTCCCCCAAAGGTTTCGCCATTTGTGAATGGTAAAATTTTCTTTAATATCTTCACAGCGCAGTTTAAACTTTTTTTCGCATTTTTTGCATATTTTATCGTCATCACAAACGTTGCAGAAATTGTTATTTTCATCAAGAAGTGTCCAATTTGGGCAAATAGAATAAAAATCATGAGTTTTCAATATGGTATAAATATTTTTAGAAGATATGTATTCAAGAATTTTTTTTACCTTTGGATAACTGACGATATTATTTACTGCGATTTTTTCTATATTGAGTAAATCCAACTTTTCTAAAAGAAATTCAAAATTCAAGTTTTTTACGTTGATTTCTTTACCGTTGACAAAAGTAGATATTGTGTAAGTTTTGTTTGCTAAAAAGTATTGAACTCTTATAATTAAATGATTATCATCAATATCATGGATTTGATTGAAAAAATATTTTTCTGTTCCCCCTCCGAGGTTGTGATCAAAGAAACGTATTAATTTTTTATTT
>CAMOQI010000028.1 GCA_946622835.1 uncultured Candidatus Melainabacteria bacterium | reverse complement strand
CCTCACCCCTGCCCCCTCTCCTAAAAATCAGGAGAGGGGAGAAATTATAACATGTCATTGCAGAGGGAGCGGGGGTAAATATATTGTTCCCTCCCCTAAAGAATAGGGGAGGGTGGCGCAGGCGTCAGCCGGAGTCGGGTGGGGTATGATATATATTTAACCTCACCCCTGCCCCCTCTCCTAAAAATCAGGAGAGGGGAAAAATTGTAACATGTCATGACGCGCAATATTTGACCTAAAATTATTTACCCAACCCAAATTACCCAAATTTATATTTTCATGATATTTTTACTATATGAAAAGGAAACCAACAGTTGCAATAGTCGGAAGACCGAATGTCGGAAAATCTACATTTGTCAATCGTTTATTGGGTTCTCGCCATTCAATAGTTGACGATATGCCCGGCGTTACACGTGACAGAATATATTTTGATGTAGAATGGCAAAACAAACAATTCACAGTAATTGATACAGGTGGAATTATCCCCGGAGATGATGATGATATAATGATTTCCATTTTTGATCAAGCAAAACTTGCCTGTGAAGAAGCCGATAAAATAATTTTCCTTGTTGACGGGAAAGAGGGTGTAAATCCCGTAGATTTTGACATCGCAAATATTTTGAGACAATCGGAAAAACCGATTTTTCTTGTCGTTAACAAATGTGATAATCAAGAATCTTTAATGATGATTAACGATTTTTATTCTCTTTCTATCGGAGAACCCATGGGAATTTCTGCTCTGCACGGTTCGGGCGGGGTTGGAGATTTGTTGGAAGTATTAACCCAAGATTTTGAAATTTTGGAAGAAAACGAACAAAATAATCGTATAAAAATTGCAATAGTCGGACGCCCAAATGCCGGTAAATCTTCTATTGTAAATTCTCTTTTAAATACTGACAGAGTTATAGTATCCGATATTTCCGGCACTACAAGAGACAGCATTGACAGCCATATAACATATCAGGGTAAAGAGTTTATTATTGTAGACACAGCAGGAATCCGTAAAAAATCAAAAGTAGATTACGGAGTGGAGAAATTTGCGGTTGACCGTGCAATACGCTCAATCAGAGAATGCGACGTCGCACTTTTGGTTATTGATGCAAAAGAAGGACTCTCCGATCAAGATAAAAAAATTTCTTCAATAATAACAGAAGCCGGAAAAGGCTTGATTGTTGCCATAAATAAATGGGATTTAGTTGAAGATAAAAAAGCAAATTCTTTAAACAAATACGAAAAAGAATTAGCTAATGACATACCGTTTTTGAATTTTGCACCGAAAATATTTATAAGTGCTGTGACAAAACAACGCCTTGGCCAGATTTTTGAAAAAAGCGTTGAAGTATATGAACAGTGCATAAAAAGAGTTGCAACAGGGCTGTTAAACAAGGTAATCAATGAAGCATATGCCCTCAATCCTCCGACAAGCTTTAAAGGAAAACGTTTAAAAATATATTACACAACACAAGCAAAAGCTCAACCCCCAACATTTGTACTTTTTGTAAACAATGAGGAACTCTTAAAAGACCATTACAAACGGTACATTGAAAACAAACTGCGAGAAGCTTTCGGATTTTTCGGCACCCCGATACGAATTTCTGTTCGTCAACGCGCAGAAAAATAATATTACGGTTAATTATTAATACCTAATTGCAAATGAAGGGGTTGAAAGCATCTCCAACTTTGCAACAGGTTCAACGTACCAATCTAATTGGTTAAACATATCAAACACGTGAATATTTTTTATTTCTCCGTGTTGATAATCCGCTACATATTTTCTTACGACTTTGCCGTTACGATCTTTATATCTTTCTTCCACTACTCTATCGTTAACATCCCTTATAAAATCTATATCTATATATAAATCGGGAAGTTTTTTATTATAATATCTGAACTTTTCAGCGTTAACCTGATAAAATTGGGTTATCTGACCATTATCATCATAGAAAATATGCTTTCCGTTTGAATATATGTACTCTTCCATTTTTTTACCGATAGGATCATATTTAACGTATTTCAAAATATTATCCAAAGTTGCAGGTTTTGCAGAATCTCTTAATACCAACTGTTGGGTATAAATAACCGAATTTGTTTCAGGGTCAATTGCTCTGCAAGCCTTCACTTTACCAACAGCAGCAAAGTTGCAATCATGTTTTAGCTCTTTTTCTTTAGGAACAATTGTGCTGCTTATAAGCTTGTTGCCCAAATAAACATTATCTCGCATAACAACTTCAAATACCGCTTTTTCATCAGGATATTCAATAAAATCAGGGGTATAATGTACTATAAGTCTTTCATTATAAACGTAGGTAATAAGATTTGGTGTAATTTTAGGAATACAAAATTCAGGATTTTTCTCCGCCAAACTACACTCATTATTATAAGTTGAATCTATATCAAACTTTATTAAATCTAATGAATCCACATCATTTTTTGCCAAATAGATAAATGAATAAACACCATTGTTGCTAAAATATTCAGAAGGCCACTGATATGAAAATTTAACACTGTCATTATCAGCGATTGCCTGCAAATTATTTATTGCAATTATCTGTTGTTTTTTTTCAAGATTTTGAAAACCTTGGAATGTCGTATTATATTTTTGTACCCCTAAGGCACTTGCTCCCGCACAAAGCAACATCATTGCAAGGAATAATTTTTTATACATATGCTCTCCAAATATTCTCAACCTAACACAATGAAATTCTATCAAAATTCCATCGCAAACAAATCCTCTGATTGGAGTATACCGCTTAAATTATAGCCCCATGAATATTAAAGACTAAACCCTGAAATAATTAACCAAACCTTCACGAAGTTTTTCATTTTTACAAAGTTTTTTAAGTTTTGAAATAGCGCGATTTTCAATTTGACGAATTCTTTCACGCGAAACACCATATTGAACCCCAATCTCATCCAATGTTTTTTTCATACCGTTGCTGTCTAAACCGTAACGTAATATTAAAACATCTCGTTCTTTCTGACTTAATTTATTTAAAATTCGTCTGATATCTTCCAAGAGACTATCTTGGGTAACTCTGCCATCGGGAGAAATTGTAGAATTATCAACAATAAAATCAGCAATTTTTGAAGAATCTTCATCCGATGTTGCAGGGGTATCCATACTCACCGTGGACTGAGCAGATTTAATTATTGCAGTTAATTTTGGAACAGTGAGCCCAAGACGATATGCAATTTCCTGTTTTGTAGGAGAATGCCCCAATTCTGCTGTTAATTCCAATGTTGCACGTCTTATTTTACCTATAGAATCTATCATATGAATAGGCAGCCTGATTATTCTTGCCTTATCAGCTATTGCCCTTGTAATAGACTGCTGAATCCACCAAGTTGCGTACGTTGAAAATTTATATCCTTTTTTATAATCAAATCTGCCTACAGCCTTTATTAAGCCGACGTTTCCCTCTTGAATCAAATCAAGAAAAGATAATCCGCGACCTATGTATTTTTTTGCAATACTTACAACCAATCTTAAATTCGCATTGACTAATAAATCTTTTGCAAAATCATCGTGTTCTTCCTGAATTTTTCTTGCCAAATCAAGCTCTTCTTCAACGGATAACAACGGGATTTTACCTATTTGACGTAAATAAATCTTTACGCTGTCATCCGAATTTATAGATAACAAACTCTCTTGAACTTTAGGATCTTCTACAGATTTTAAAACATCTTCTCCATCATCACTTTCCGATTGAGATTCCATATCTTGAAGTTTTTTAAAATCCACATTTTCGTCAGATATATCATCGGTAAGTATACCGAATTTTTCAAACTCTTTCTTCACATTATGCTCCGTTTCTATAAAGATATTACAATGAGAAATAAATTTTGTACTCATACGAGCGAATTATTTATCAATCAAGCGTTGTCTTAATGCCTCAAACACTATTGCCGATAAGGCGTTTGAAACATTTAAGGAATTAAAATCATTTTGCATCGGAATTTTTACTATAAAATCAGATGCTTTTAACAGGGATTTTGAAACTCCTGCATGTTCAGCCCCCATTATTATTGCAAAATTCATATCATTGTATTTTACATCATAGTAATTATCTCTCGCACTTGCATCTGTTGCAATTACCCACCAGTCGTTGTCCTTTAGGGTTTGCACAGCATTAATCAAACTGTTTACCTTAATTATAGGAATGTGGTTTATAGCGCCCGCGCTTGTTTTTTCAACAACGGAATTAACTTGAACATTTCGCCTAGAAGGTATAATTATTCCGTCAATTCCGGCACAAACACAAGTTCTGACTATAGCACCAAGATTATGAACATCTTCTACTCCATCCAAAATCACCAATGAGCGATATTTTCCGGATTTTTGATTGATAAAGTCCTCTAATTCAAGGTATTCAATAGGCGAAATTTGAGCTATTATTCCCTGATGATTGAATTGAGCGTACTGCTCAAATTTATCCCTGCCGGCAAATTGAAAAACAATACCCTTTTGCTGTGCAAGTTCTTTTATTTTATTCATTTTAGCATCAGTGTGAATATTTTTCGAAATAATTATTTTGTTAATTTCCCTTTTACCTGAAATCAACGCTTCCATTACAGAATTTTTACCGTATATTACATCATTTTCCATAGATCACACCGACACTTTCAACATCTTATCAATACAAGATAATGCTTTTTTAGAAACCTGTTCATCAACAATTATTTCGTTGGATTCATTTTCCAAAACGTGCAAGATATCTTCAAGAGAAGTCATTTTCATGTTAGGGCAAACAATGTCATTTTTAACCGGATAAAATTTCTTATCCGGATAATCTCTTATGAGTCTGTCCGTAACCCCTTGTTCTGTCGCAATAATAAAGGCTTTTTCACTGCTTTCTTTGACAAAATTCATAATACCTGCCGTACTTCCGACATAATCAGCCATATCGGAAACAGACAAATGACACTCCGGATGAGCCAATACAAGTGCCTGCGGATATTTAAGGCGCGCTTGTTTAATATCTTCAGGACGTATTTGCAAATGTGTCGGACAAAATCCGGGATATGTAATAATTTCAACATTACCAAGCTGCTTTTCAACCCATTTACCCAAATATGTGTCAGGAACAAATAATATTTTTTCCGCACCCAAACTTTTTACAACTTTAACGGCATTCGAACTTGTTACACACAAATCACATTCCGACTTAACTTCTGCAGTAGAATTTACATAACAAACCACCGGAATATCGGGATATCTCTGCTTAAACTCAAGCATTTGTCTGTAATCTATCATATCTGCCATACGACATCCCGCCTCAATCTGAGGGAGAAGTACTTTTTTATCGGGAGATAATATTTTGGCAGTTTGCGCCATAAAATATACCCCCGCAAAAACGATTATTTGAGCACTTGTTGTTGCCGCAACTTGACTCAAATACAATGAATCCCCAACATAATCGGCAACTAAATCTATTTCAACCGGCTGGTAACAGTGTGCCAAAACTACGGCATTTTTTTCTTTTTTTAGTCTTTTTATTTTGTTTATAATTTCTTGCATTAAAAGCTGCTTTCTGTGTTTGGTGTAAATTTATGTTAAGATTTTTCCATTTAATAAATATATTGTATAATAAAAATACGATTATAGTAAGAAGAGTAAAAGGTTAATTATGGTAAATTTATTTGGAATTAACACGGGAGCTAATATATATCTGTCAGTATCTCAAGCTTGCGGACTTGAAATGATTGAAATAGATAAGAACGGATATATTAAATCCTATGCACAATCTCCGCTTGAATATAACGAATCGGCAAGAGAAATTGCAAACTACGATGATTTTAAAGCTGCGGTAGAAGATGTTTTTGCAATTCGCAATATTAATCCGAAAGATTCAAACATTCATTTAAGCGTTCCGACTGTATGGTTTGGGGCAAAAGAAGGTCTGCCGTTGTTATTAGATGATAGCAGTATTGAAACCGCGGTTTTGGGTGATTTAGAGCAAAAGTATATTTTTAAAGGAAAAAGCCGCTCTCCAATCCCATTTTGGTTTGACAATCAAGTTTCTCAAAATTCGGACTCAAGAAACATATTTTTTACGGCGATTCAGGCTGACGCTTTAGATATAATAAAAGAAATCTTCAGCTCAATGGGTGCAAATCTTGTAAGTATTGAATGTTCACTTTTTGCATCTTTAAAAGGGTTATATGTTGCTGATAAAGCAAGAGCTCAGATGGATTCTGATACGGCATGGAGTTTGATGATAGTAAATAATATCGGATTCCAACTTGTTGATATGCAAGGCAAAAAAATTGTAAGTTATTTTGAAGAACCTTTGCCGTTAAAAACGTACGAAGGCGATGAAATATATAATGCCATTGAAAATGCGGCTCAAATTGCATTTATGAGCACAACCGCAAGTTCTTTGGTAATTGTATCGGAAACGGATTTGGTTTCCGCGCAGGTTTTGGCTGAAAGACTCCAATTTGGCGGAGAAGTTACATATGTTGAAGATAACAAATTAAGAACAGAACCTTTAATGGATTTGAATTTGAATATACTTTCGGATGATCAAATTAAAGTTTCTTTGCACGCAATAGGTCATTGCACACAAGCAAAAGATATTGGAACACCTGTTGATGTAAACTTTATCGCAAACTCGGCAGAAACAGCAGTTGCATACATTGACACCCCGTTTGGACAAATAACACCGCAAAAAGCCTTAATAGCGGTTGCCATACTTGGTGCATTGATTTTAATTCCGTTGCTGCTAATTAATTTGCTTACTCAAAATTTGCTTTCTAAAGCACAAAATGAAAATAATCTTCTGGATGAAAAAATTACTCAACTTGACGAAAACTTGAACAAATATCAAGGGACTGCTTCAAATAAAGAATTTAACCCCATAAACGAGATTGAACAAGTTTTAAAATATAATCGTACAAAGATTATGGCATACGCGGCTTTGGGAGAATCTATTCCGAAAAACATCTACCTGACGTACTTTATTACAGGCGATGACGGAAAAATTAACATCAAAGGTTGTGCGGCAACCGTTGAAGATGTGTATGTTTTTTATAAAAATCTAAAAGATTCACTATTAGAATCTAAACTTAGAATAAGTAAACTAGACTTAAAAACCGGCTCTTTAGACAGCGTTGTTAACAGTACCGTATCAACAGTGGATGATGCTCCGTATGTCTTTGAAATAACCAATTTGTCAGAAGATGAATTAAAAGCATTTAAGGGAGGATCCTTCAGCGTTGATACAGGAAACAGCGAACAACAACCTGAACAACAACCTGAACAACAACAACAACAGCCTCCGCAACAAGAAGAAGACAACGAACTACAATAAGGATAAAAAATGGAAAACGAGAAAATTAAACAATTTATGTTACCTATAGTGGTAATGGTATTAATACTCATAGGAATAATATTTTTTATTCCAAAGATTATTGAACAGTTAAGCTCATACTACGGAGTTAAATCAGAAATAAAAACCAAACAAGAAACCATAGCGGAAAAAGAAGCTCAAATTGCCGAATACAATTCAAAAGAGCAATCCGAAAGGGCACAAGAACAAGAAAACCAAGCAAGCGGAAAACCATTCTTTAAACCCGTTGTTGAGGGAATGGATACTGAAGCCGCAATCGCAGGTGAACTTGAAGAAATTCTGCAATTGGTAAGAGCAAATAAAATTAAGGTTCGCTCTATTACAACAGATCCGGATCCTAAAGATGATAATTTTGTACAAAATGCCGCATCACAATATAATGTTGCAAGATTAGAGATGGAAATGATTGCTAATTACGTTAATTATGATAATTTTCTGAAAGAATTGTACAAACACGAACATTTTCTGGATATTCAATCCGCAGAAATAGTGCCGTATAAAAAGAATAAAAAAATTCTTCTTATAAATTTAAAATTAAAAGTATATGCAAAGAAATAATAAAAAAACCCTCATAAAAGAGGGTTTTTTACTGAACAAATTTCTAAAAAGACGAATAATCCAGAGCAAAAATCGAATTATCAGATTCTGAACAAGTTGC
>CAMOQI010000027.1 GCA_946622835.1 uncultured Candidatus Melainabacteria bacterium | reverse complement strand
TGGCAGAAGCTTTTCTTCGCTCCTTCTTCTAAGCTAGCATTAATATTTTAAAAAATCAAGGCTATTTTTTATTATGCTCTAACAGCTTTTTTTGATAGGTTTTCTTTGAAGATTTTTTTCTCGTTGCATTCGGTAATATTATTTTATTTATAAATTCACTGCCGGATTCAATTTCGGCATTATCAAACACTATACAGTTGTTAAGCAATATGTATTCCCCTAATTTACAGTTGTTACCGATTACGCTATTGCCCACAATGCGGCATGTTTTTGGTAGCTTTGTATCGCCAACCACATAATTGCCCAAGTTTGTCTCTTTGATTTCAATGTTCCCGATATCGCAAAGTCCGTTAAATACATCCAAAACAGATTGTTTGTATTGTTCTATCGTCCCTACATCACTCCAATAACCATCTACAATAAAGGTATTTATTTTGTTTTCCTTTAAAAGTTTTGGAAATACATCTTTTGCAAAATCATAAAACTTGTTCTCAGGGATATATTCAAAAATTTTATAATTGAAGATGTATATTCCTGTGTTTATAGTGTTGCTTTTTGCCTCTTCAACGGGCGGTTTTTCTTGAAAATACTGAATGTATCCGTTTTTATCGGTTACAACAACTCCAAAGTTTGAAATTTTATCGTGTGAAATTTCTTTGATTCCTATTGTTGCGATTGCTCCTGATTTTTTGTGGATTTCAATGCCTTTTTGTATGTCGGCATCCGTTAATACGTCTCCTGAAAGAACTATAAAATCTTCTCCCTCTTCAAAAAAATATTGGCATTTTTTTAGTCCGCCGGCTGTACCTGATAAAGTTTCTTCTTTTATATAGTTAAAATTTATTCCTAATTTATTTTTTTTATAGCGTTCAATAATTTGGTTAGAAAGATAGTAAGTGTTAGAGATTACATCTTTTATTCCTATAGAGTATAATTGGCTTAGGATAATATCCATCAAGGGTTTATTCATAATAGGGATTAGCGGTTTTGGCATGCTTAATGTTATAGGTTCCAGTCTGGATCCCATTCCGGCTGCCATTACCATTGCTTTAATTCTTTTTGCCATTTTCTTGTCAACCCTTTCGTAAATACTAAAACCAAAAATAAAATTTTTCAACACTTTAATCTGATAAAATTTCTATTATTTTCGCCATAGAAATGCTTGGGTTTATTTTTTTTATTGTTGTAATTTCATTGTAGTCAACTTTTTCTTTGAAAATATTTTCCAAAAGCATATCATCGCAATCGTACAATATTGATCCGTGCTGTAGTATATATCCGTTTTTGCGGCATTGTGCAGAGCCTATGAGTTTTTTGTTCTTATAACATAAATCAGCACCCGTTGAAATTAGCATACAATAATCAAACCCCGTTTTTATAGGTTTGGAACTTCCAAATTCTAATTCAATATCCAGTTTTTTAAATTTTTCGATTAAAAGTTCGCAGATTTGTCTATAAGATAGTGCAACATTTTCTCCGTGTTCTAAATAAGATGTCGGGCATATAAAACTGTAAGTAATCTCATTATCGTGTAATAAAGCTCTGCCGCCTGTTAATCTCCGTACAACATCAATTCCGTTCTGAGTTAAAAATTTTTTATCAAGAAAAGATTCATCTTGGTTTCTCCCCAAAGAAACACATGCAGGGCTCCAACCGTACAATCTGAAAATGGGTTCTTGTGCTTTTGATTCTATGGCGCTATTGAGAAGTTTCTCATCTATATCCATATTATCTTTGCCTGTATGTATTTCAAAAGGAATATATTTCATGTGATTTCCTTTAGTGTTAGTATTCGGAATGAATTGAATATCCGCCGCGACTAAAACTTGGGGCTTGGATGGGATCTAATGGAGGCAGACCAAAATCATTAGGTGCTTGAACTTGTTTCTGTACAGGTTTTGGTGTCCCCATAAGCGGGATAAAGTCTTCTGTTGTTATACCTTTTGGTACGTTATAACTCTCGGGTTCAACTCCTTTTGTGCTGTCTGTTGCTACCGGTTGTTCCTGCGTAATTGTTTGTTGTTCGTTTTCTTTATTCGTATCTTTATTTTTTTTCTTTTTTGTATATTTTTCTTGTGGAAAACTCATTCCGCCATCACTTGGCTTTTTTACACCTTGTTTGTCATGACCGTGTAAAAATATTAAATCTTTGGTTGAATTTCTTGGGTATTTGCGAATGGGTTTTTGCCCGTGAAGTTCAGGATATGGATCTTTACTTTTTTTTGTTTTTTTACCTCCGGTTTTTCGGTTGTTTCTTCCGGTGTTTCTTGTTTTATTTTTTCTTTTTTAGGTTTCTTCTTTTTTGTTTCTTTTTGTTCTTGAACTTCTTCTATAGAAGGTTCTTGTAGAATCTGGTCATCTTGTGTAATTTGAGGAATTTCATTTTTAACTTTTTCTTTCTTTACGTGTTCTTTTTTAGGTTTTTTGATTTTTTGTTTCTCTTTTTTTACTTTTACCGGTTTTTCTTCGGGAGGTTGTTTTTTTTGAAACTTATTTTTAAGTGATTGTCCAAAACTTTCTTTATCGGTATTTTCCTCTTGTGGATTTTCTTTTTGGAGCTTATTTTTTAGTTTTTGGGTGAGGCTTTCTTTTTCGGTTTTTGTTATTTGGGATTTTTCTTTTTTTTGTTTTTCTTTAAAGATTTTATTTTTTTTATCTTTTGTTTTTGATTTATCGTCGAAAAATTCATCTAAAGAAAGTTCTACGGCAAATCCTGTTACAAAATCATTGTAAAATCCCCCTTCATCAGGAAGTTTAACATCCGGAACCCTATCTTCATCATAGTTGTATTCGTATGGATAGAACTTTTTACCGCCTTGCATTTGAGAAATTTGGCGGCTTATCGGAACTTGGGAATATGTTTGAACTTCAGGTTCTTTTTCATCTCCTTCTTTTGGCAGAAATTCCGGTTTTACTATGCTTGTATAGTTTTCAATGTTTTGGACAGTTTTGTCGTATTCTTGTTGTTGTTCTTCTGTAAGGGTTTTTTCTTCTTTGGCTGAATTTTCATCAGATTTTTTTACGGGGATTTCTCCATTTTCTCTGGCAACAAGTTCGGATTCAAACTGTAAAAAGGTTTCATTGCCCACAAATTGTTCCAGTGCTGCGCGTTTTGAATAGAATTCAGATTTTGCGGAGCGTTGTTTGTCAAGAGCGGCTCTGTAGTATGCATCTGTTATGACAATAAGTTCTCTTGCCGCGTTATTTTTTTGCGCCATATCAAATTTATTTTGTCTTTCTGTTACTAAATTATTTACATATTCAAGTTGTTTTTTTGCACTCATATAATCGTAATATAAATCGATCGCTTTTTGCTGTAAGTCTTCGACTTTTCTTATAAGAATAATCATATCTGCGTCATTAACTTTGGTATATTTATAATTAAGTGCCTTAACATCTTGCCCCATAATCCCGAGAATGTTTCCTCCGATTAGGGCTGAACCTGCCATAATCGGATTACCCATACTTGCCCCAACAAGAGTTGACATGCTGGCAATTGTGGATAGAACTTTTTTGATTGATTTTTCATCCGGTTTATCTGCATCGGGATTTGCAAGTTTGTATAGCGCAAAATTTATGGTATCACTTTGGGTTGCTGCCCCTTGCCACAATAATGAAAGATCGGAGACCATTTCATTTTCTTCATATTCAAGTTCTTGAGAAATTTCTTTTGACAGTCGTTTTATGCTTAAGTCCGCATATGTTAAGTCCGCATTATTATTTTCATTTGAATTGTCCAGATTTGCATATTTGCGTTCAACTTTTGAAGTCGGATCTTCAATTGCTTGAATATATTGTTGTTCAGGGGTTTCTGAGATTCCGACACGATATGCCGGAGGCTTTGGAGCGGTAAGCTGGTTAAGTTCTACGTTTTGACCAAATATTGGCAATGCTGTTAAACACAATAGTGCGGTGCACAGTATTAGTTTATTTCGCTGCATTTTTACCTCCAATCAAAGCGGAATCATAATCGTATTGATACAGGTTTAATCCGTCGACAACTTTTTTGCCTGCAAGTCTTTGCAATTCAAGATGATATTTCTTTGCAAGCTGCAAATATTTAAATTCTTCAATTTGCATTTCTTTGTATTGCGCAGATGAAATTGCAATTTCCAAAAAATCTTCTTCATCCATTGCTTTTACGTAATTCTTATTGTACAAAAGCTCTCGTGAGCGAATTTCTTTTAGTTGAGAAAGAGATGCTTTATAGTTATAATAAGCGTTTATAATTTTATCCTGTAGTGATTCAACAAGTCCGGCAAGTTCGATTAGCTCGGTATCTGTCAAGGGGACTTCTTGCGGAATGTTTTTTCTGTTAATCAAATTTTGAGCTATACGGCCCGCCGCATATGCTCCTGATTGAATCATGTAATCCGCTCCAATTAATGACGGGGCAAGGGATGCTCCTGAAACAATGGCAGAAAGTGTTTTTGCCATTAAAGAAGAATGAATACGTCTTTGGCTTTCGGGGGTTGCAAGTTTCTTTAAAGCAAAGCCTATAACCTGATTGTTTTCTACAGTACCCTTCCATAGCGCATCAATATCGTCAAGATCTTTTTCTTTTTGAAGTTTTACGATTTCATCCATGATTTCTTTATCGCTTATAACCAGCGATTCAGATTCCTTGTAATCAACTTTAGGCAATTCAATTTTTGCCTGTTCCACATTTCCAAGGTGGACTTCCTCTGCGTGTAAAGGCAAAATACATGCTCCCGCAATCATTATCCCTAATAAAATCTTTCTCATATCAAATTTATAACACAACTATGAGAATAAATCCAATGATTGATTAATGTTTACATCAAATGGTGGTTCTTATCATTAAAAAAAAACTCTATTATTGATATGTTAAAGGAAGAAGAAGAGTTGAAGTCGAACAAATCCCAAAATAATTATATGAGCGCCCCCTCATCAGGCAAGAAAATGTCTGATGTGCTAAAACAGCAGGCAGATAATCTGATGAAAAAAAATTGTTTTAAGCAGGCGGTGAGTAAATATCTTAATTCCGTTATGTTGGATAAGAATAATTCCAAAACATATTATGCTTTGGGGCTTTGTTATAAGAATATGAATAAAATTTCCAAAGCAATTGAGAATTTGGAAAAATCAATAATCCTTGAACCTTCAAGTCCGGAAGTGTTTTTTGAATTAGGTCTGTGTCATCTGAAAGATGAATCTCCCTGCAAAGCAATTAAGTGTTTTATTCAATCGATTCAAATGGAGCCGGATAACCCTGAAGTTATTTATAATCTTGGGTTAGCTCACGAAATGGCACAAGAAGAAGATATGGCGCTTATGATTTACCAAAAACTTATTGAGAATTCTCCGACATACTTGAATGCCTATCTTAGAAAATCTCAGTTGTTGCTTAATATGGAATTATATAAGCAGGCGCTGGGCTTATATATGAATGTTCTTAAAATTAATCCGAAATATACCAAAATTTATTCAAAAATCGGGTTATGTTTTGATAAACTTGGGCATCAAGCTTATGCGAAACGTTTTTATAAAAAGTTTCTATCTTCTGAACCAAATGATGAACAGACATCTTTTGTATTAAAAAGGGTTGAAAAATTAAGACAGATTAAGAGTATAAAAACTCCTCTGACTCTTGTGGCATCTAAATAATAACCTTTTGTCCGTTCATATATAATTCGTCGCCATCGGCGATTTTGATTTCCTTAAAGGCAAACAGCAGATCGTCTTTTGTTAGTACGTCTTTTTGTTTTATTTCTGTATGTGGTCGAAACATTGAGTGTATGGTGCAGGTATCTGTTTTGATGTCATAGTGAAAATTAGATTCAGACCATGGAAAATTGTGCTGTTTGAATAGGGTTAAATTAGGAGTTTTATTTTTGAAAAATTCAACAAGCATATCTAAGTTTAGCAATGAAAATTTGGCGCTTTTTAAATCTTTGCCGCCAATAAGCAATGCCCTTGAAGTTTTTTCGATAGTTTTTGATAATTTATCTTTCAAATCATCTATGCCTATATAATTCAGCAAATCGTCATAATAATGAAAGCCTTCGACTTTTTTTGTTTCCAAATCCGTAACATAACCGGCAGTGCATGTTCTCACTTCATCTGTATAAATTTCATTTGCCTTATAAGTTAAATGATTTCGTACCCTAAAATTGACGTATTGTCCTTTTCTGAATTTTTCAAAAGTTTTGGCGTCTACAAAATTTATTCTTGAGGTAAAAGTTATTTTTTCTGTTTTCATGTCTGTTATAAAACCCCTAAATAATATTTTTGCCACATTTATTGATTTTTGATATAATCAGGCAGAGGAGAATAATTATGAGAGATGAATTACTGTCAATATTGGAAAAAAACAGCCGGATAGATTTTAGCCAACTTGCAATAATGCTTGGTAAATCTGAGTCAGATGTGTTGGGCGAAATCTCAAAACTGGAAAATGACGGGATAATATGCGGCTATCATACCCTTATAAATTGGGAAAAAACATCTATTGAAAAAGTTACCGGACTCATTGAGGTTAAAGTTACTCCAATGAGGGGTAAAGGTTTTGATAACATGGCAGAGCGAATTTATAATTATCCTGAAGTTAAGGCGGTTTATCTAATTTCTGGCGGATATGATCTTTTGGTTATCCTGGAAGAAAAATCTTTGAAAGAGATTGCATCATTTGTATCGGAAAAACTTTCGACTCTGGATAATATTTTGAGTACTTCAACCCACTTTATTCTTAAAAAATATAAAGATCATGGAACAATAATCAATAAGCAGGAAAAAGATGAAAGAGAGGTTATTACTCCGTGAAGAATTTTTTATCCGATAAGGTTATTAATATTAAACCCTCAGGGATACGTAAATTCTTTGATATCGTGTCTGAAATGAAAGATGCAATTTCTCTTGGTGTGGGCGAGCCTGATTTTGATACTCCATGGCACATAAGAGAAGAAGGAATTTATGCTTTTGAGCGTGGAAAAACTTTTTATACTTCGAATTCCGGATTAAAAGATTTAAGAAATGAGATTTCAAATTATATAAAAAGAACGCAGGGGATAGATTATTGTCCGGACGATGAAATAATAGTTACTGTCGGCGGCTCGGAAGCTATAGATATTGCTTTGCGCGCAGTGGCAAATCCTGCAGATGAGGTGATTATTCCTCAGCCATCGTATGTTTCCTATGAGCCTTGTACAATTTTGGCTGGTGCTGCTCCTGTTATAATTGAATTGAAAGCGGAAAATGAATTTAAATTAACGCCGGAAGAACTTTTGGCTGCTGTTACTCCGAAGACAAAGGTTCTTGTGCTTCCTTATCCTAACAATCCGACAGGTGCGGTTATGGGAAAAGAAGAGCTTGAAAAAATTGCAAAAATCGCTGTAGAGAAGGATCTTCTTGTGCTTTCCGATGAAATTTATTCTGCTTTGACTTATGAAACAGAGCATATTTCAATTGCGTCTTTGCCGGGGATGAGGGAAAGAACAATTCTTATAAACGGTTTTTCTAAAGCATATGCAATGACCGGATGGCGTTTGGGATACGCTTGCGGGCCAAAAGAAATTATTGAGCAGATGACAAAAATTCACCAATTTGCAATAATGTGCGCCCCTACAATCAGTCAATATGCTGCTGTTGAAGCTCTTAAAAACGGGGATGAAAGCGTTGAACAAATGCGAAAATCGTATAATCAGCGCAGAAGATTTCTTATTCATAAGTTTAAAGAAATGGGGCTTGAATGCTTTGAACCGTTTGGTGCTTTTTATGTATTTCCTTGTATAAAAGAGTTTGGAATGTCAAGTGAAGAATTTGCAACAAGGCTTTTGCGGGAAGAAAAAGTGGCACTTGTTCCGGGTACGGCTTTTGGTGAGTGCGGAGAAGGTTTTGTTAGAATCTCTTATGCTTATTCAATCGAAAATTTAAAAACAGCAATTGACAGATTGGAAAATTTTATAAGGCGGTTAAGAGGTTAGTATATTGACAAGGATATCCCTGTGATATATTATATTTTTCGTAAATTAATTATGGAGAATATGAATGAGGCTTGGTGAAATCGCGCAATATAATTATCTTTTAGCCGGTAATAAGTTTTTATCTCGTAATGTGAATTTTGGGATGAATTCTAATATTTCTCCTGAAAAACAGCAGGAAATAAATGATTT
>CAMOQI010000026.1 GCA_946622835.1 uncultured Candidatus Melainabacteria bacterium | reverse complement strand
TGCAAACATAGCCCTGCGAAATCCCCACAACATACATCCAAACAAACCTCCTGCCACAAATGCTTGCGGTTTAAATGCTTCTTTTATAATTAAGACAATGGTATGAGGCACATGTTGAATATTTAACAAACAAATTATAAACGCTGAAAACACATATAATGTACACATCACCGGTGTCACCTTAGATGTAAATTTGCCTATTGACTTAATCCCGCCAATAACAGTTACATAAGTTATAACAGCAACGATAAGTCCAAAAATCCACCTTTGATGAGTAAACAGACCTGTTACATTAGTTATCTGGGTAGTAATTGCATTAATCTGAAACAAATTCCAGCCGCCAATCATTGCAAAAACACAGCAAAAAGCATATATTTTTGAAAGATGAGGGGTAAAAGGCTTTATCCATGGAGCTTTTAACCCATTTATTATGTAATACATAGGACCGCCGGATGAAGTTCCGTCAGGATTAATTTGTCTGAATTTTATCCCCAAAAGAACCTCTGAAAATTTTAGTGCCATTGAAAAAATTCCGGCAACAATCATCCAAAAGATAACTCCCGGACCGCCAACAGACACTGCTAATGCAGAGCCTACAACATTTCCCATGCCGGCAGATGCGGATATTGTAGCTGTTAATGCTTGAAATGATGAAACTTCTCCATGTTTTTTCTTTTTTATAATCTCTGTATGTTTATACTTTTTTGTTATTAAATCAACAGCATGTTTAAACCCCCAAAACCCGATAAATCTTGTCCTTATAGTAAAATACAATGCCGCAATCATAAGCAAAAGTATTAAAAATTCTACACGTACACCGTTTATTGTCACATGTGAAAATATTAATCCTGAAACTTTGTTTGCAATAGGTGATAAAATGCTATCAATTCGGCTGTCTAAATTCATAAAAAAATATTACTATAAACAAAAATTTGGGTAAAGTTTCAAACAATATTTGCTTGATTTTTCAAATTGAATATATTATAATCACAGCCGTAAGTGATAAAGAAAGGGTGTATCAAATGTCAGAAAAAATCACTATTCGTTCAGACAGAAAAACAGATTACAAATTCATGTACAAAGGGGATGAAGTTGTTCTTGGCGCAGGAAAAATCATTGGTATTGCAGACGGGCTTGAGCATGTTGTTCTTCCCACATGTGCTATGAAGATTATGAATAACCTTATAGTTATAAAAGATGATATAAAATAAATAATCAATTAAATAATTTAACGAAAAAGACCGGAATAATCCGGTCTTTTTTATTAAATAATATAACCCTAGCCTCTTGAAGAAGAGGAAACCGCAATAACTTTTTTCCTTTTTTTGCGGGATTCAATTTCTGTTTCTTTATTAAATCTTGCAAGTTTCTTTTCTGCTTTATCGTCCGTTTCTGTTCTGTCAACAGAATTTGCATTAGCTGTTGCAGATGCGGCAATCAAGTTAACTTCTTCAACAGATGTTGTGTTTTCAGCTCTAATTTCCTCAACAGCTGCTCTGTTTTGTCTTTGTACACCTCTTGTCATATTCAAGAATGTGACCGAAGATTTTTCACTATTTTCAACATCTGCTTTATCATCTTTAACTTGTGAATGAACAACAAGACCGGCAGCACCTGCTGAGGAAGCAAGAATACCTGTTTTTTCTTCTATTCCGCCTTCCAGTAACATTTTGGTGCCTTGAACCATCATCGCCGTACCTATTATCTGTTGTGCAATATTTAACCCTGCCGACGTAACAAGACCATAGCCGCTTTGAGCCAAAAGACTTCCGGCAAATCCTCTGGCAAAACCTACCCCGGATGTTCCGGCTCCGACGACAAGTGTTTTTTGAGATGCATCAAGCTGTTCATCGATTTTTTTATTAAAATCAACCAACTCTGATTTTAGATTTATTCTGTCCGTTTGAACCCTATTTACAATACCATCCATCTCAGTGATATTTGATGTAAACATTTTTTCAGAATCCGTAACTTCAGAATCAAAATTATCTGTCAAAATTTGTATATTATTTTGTGCAGCATCTAATTCCTCAGGATTACCTTCTTCTTGCGCTTTTCTGATTATTGCATCTTGAATACCGATTTGCGCACTTACTTGTGCTGCTCTTTGTTGCTGCTGTGCGGTAATCGACAATGCAAGCTGTCTGTTTGCATCAATTTGCTGATTGATTTTATTTATTTCAAGTATTTTTGCATCGTATGAAGCTTCTTTGCTTCTTGCTTCCGATCTTGAACTCAACACATCATCGGATGCTTTTATAGTGGTTTTTGTTGCATTTACAGCACCTGATATTGAAAAATCTTTTTCCACATCATAAGCTCCACGAGCTTTTGGCTCTTGAGCAACCGTTTCGCTATCAACTTCACCATTTGGAGTTTTAGCGTTGTCTATATTTCCGGAAGTGTTGGGGGATAACGATTGAATATTTCCGGACTTTTGAGTTTCGACAGAAGATGAAACACCCTCAGAACGAACTTCAGACGATATCGGTCGAACTGCTGATTGCGATTGTTGAGAAACTTGAACCTCTCCAAATGCAGGCTTAACGGCATCTGAAGATTCCGCAGATAGTGTTTCCTCATCGGATATTGCTTGAGTCGGCGCAGAACCTTCTTGAATATCTTGAGCTGAAACTTCAATATCTAACCCGTTTACAATTCCTTTTACCGCAGCTTCATCTTCTTTGATATCAACTTGCGAATTTTTATCTGTTGTTTCATTTGATGATGTGACTGATTTTGCCGTACTTGCAAGACCTGCACCGACAATTCCTGTTTCTGTTGCCACAGCACCTGTGATAATCTCTAACGCTCCTATTTGTGCCAATGAAACACCTGCTGATACCATTTTAAGTCCAGCAATAACAGTGGCAGGAATTATTGAAGATGCCATTACCGCACCTGTTTCTACAAGTGCTGTTCCGACCATTGTATTAGCTTGGCCTAAGAATGTAGTCCCCGCACCGACAACAGCCGTATCCGTACTAACTTTTTCAGCGGTTTTTCTTATTTGTTCAAATGTTCTTGTTTCATTTCTCAAAATACTTGCAAAGTTTTTGCTTTTTTGAATTGACGCACTGCTTTTACCTGATGCTGCAACAACCTTTGCCGTTAATTTAGAATCTTCTTTTCTAAGTGAATTAATTTGATCATTCAATGCTTCTTTTTCAGGAGCTTGTTCAGGATTTTCTTCCGGAACTTCTTGAGATTGCTCTTGTGCATTAAGCTCTTCAAGCTGCATCAAGAAACTTTCTTCCTCGGATAAATTATTTTGATGCTCTGAATCCACAGCATTAACTTCTTTATCCAAATTTTGAATATCTTTTTCCGCTTGGTTAACTTGTTTTATGAGTTCTTTTTCTTTTTTCTGAGAAGATTTTTGAGCAGAAATCATATCTTGTGTTGCGGCAATAGTCATACCGGTTGCCACAGCAGCATTCGCTGCGGAAAATACCCTTGCAACGTTATAGTTATCTTTTTCTTCTTGGGGTTTGCCTTCTTGAGATTTTTGTGAATCACCTTCTTGTGTTGAGCCGGTAACTCCCTCTGTTTTATTAATAACATCTCCGGATTCTTTAGTATAATCAACAGCAAAACCAACAAGATTTTGTACGGCTTCACTTTGGATATCTTCTAATGTTGAGGTATCCAATTCATTCAAATCCGTACTTTTTTGAATCGCAATTCTTGAGATATCCTCTATATTTATATTATATAAAGTATCAAGAGTGGGACCTTTTCCGTCAAAAATTACACCCTTTGTTGCAACAGGAAGCTGACTTGGAGCATATTGTCTTTCTATATTTGTCAAATCTGTTGCATTTTGAGTTGCCTCAATTACAATCTCATTATTCTTTTCTATCTTTTTATCCAGAACATCTAATTTACTCAAAAAATCATCCAATTCAAAATTTTCAGCCTTAATTCTTGCTAAAAATCCGCTACTTGAACCTTTTAATTCTTCGCTAAGCTTTTCATATCTGTTTTGCTCAAATATATTAAGCGTTCCTGCTTCTTTTTTATCGTTCAATTTTTTCCATTCTTCAGTCATTTCTTCGGCTTTTTTAAGCTCTTTTTTATAACCGAACATTTTAGACTGTTGAATTGATTTCGCTTTTTCTTGAGTTTCATTATATTGTTGAATATTTTCTTGTGTTTCTTTTTCGGCTTTTTCAATTCTTGCAATATCTTTCAAAGATTGAGCTCTATATTTGCTCAATTCATCAGATGCGGTTACATCGGTTGTATCTGACAAGTCATCCGTTTCAACAGAATCCATAAGCACAATATAATCAGTTACATCAGCTTGTTGTTGAGAATGCGCCCATTCCAAAACCTCTTGAGGTATTTTATACCCGTTTTGTTCCATCTGCAAAATTTCTTCATAAGAATATTGCGCCCATTCAATATCAGTTATTGCATAATTCAACAGCCTGTTTTGCGCCATTTCTCTTACTCTGGCTATGTTAGAGGTATGAACCATAGATTCAACATAATCCAAATAATACTCATCCGAAAATTTAGGCTCGCTCTTTAATTCTCCTGCTTCATACAAGGCTAACTGTTTTGCCTTCAACTGTTTAGCTTTTTCAATCTGCTCAGGGGTGAACTTTTTTAAATAACCTTCTCTTACATCATCCAAAGTAATGCCGTCAGTAGGATATTTACCGACTTCATTATGCTTAAGCTTAAAATTAATTTTTTCTTTTCCTAGTCTTTGAGATCTCATTTTTACCTTAATCCTTATGATTAGTTAATTAGTATTTCGGCTTTTTTGAATGAAATCTTTAAGATTTTTAGCTTTTTTAAATAATTAGTTTACAAAAGTTTACACTTGAAGCGTTTTTCTCTTATAACACGCAAGACAAGAATAAAAAATTTTTTATTTCTCAAAAATTTTCAATATAAAAAAGTGAAAAATAGACAGACACTCATTTTTATTGTATCCTGTTTTCTGATGTTGTAATTGATTTACAATTTTTGGTAAATTTTATGAATAAAAAATTTCTTACAATAACTATCCTCGCAGTATTTTTCATAAACTTTATACCTTCAGGTGTTTATGCAAAAAGACTCACAAAAAAACAAAAACTTGAAAATACTTTAATCAACACCGCACAAATCAGTTTTGAAGACAAACAATACGATACTGCCGTGGAATATTACACAAAAGCTCTGATAATAAACCCCTATAATGCTGAAACTTATGCCCAAAGGGGAAACGCTCTGTTTTTATCAGGTAAATATAAACAAGCCGTAAAGGATTATTCCGCCTCCATTGAACTTGACCCGAGCAGAGAAAACACATACTACAACCGCGGAATCGCAAAAGCTAATTTAAATGCGTTTGAAGAGGTTGTTGAAGATTATACAAAAGAAATTGAAATAAATCCTGATAATGCCAATGCATACCTAAACCGCGGAACAACAAGAGTTATTTTAAAACAATATGATGAGGCAATTGAAGATTTTAATAAAGTTATTGAAATTGACAGTGATAATGAGCTGGGATATTTTAATCGAGGGATTGCAAAACGCAACAACGAAGATTATGCCGGCGCTATTGAAGATTATACAAAGGTTCTTGAAATTAACGACAAAAGCATTGAAAGCTATAATAACAGAGGGGTTGCAAAATTCTATCTGAAAGATTTTAAAGGTGCGGTTGATGATTATACCCATGTACTTAATCTCAACAAAAACTTTAAAAAAGCACACTACAACAGGGGAATCGCATATCTTGGCATGAAAAATTATGAAGAAGCGGTTTTAGATTTTACAAAAGAAATTGAAATAAATCCTAAAAATGATTCTGCATACTATCAAAGAGCAATAACCCAAGGATGTTTAGAGCATAACAGTGCTGCATTGGAAGATTACGCAAAAGCAATTGAACTCAATCCTGATAATGCTGACTATTACGCAGACAGAGGGGCTTTCAGAAGTAAAATCGGTGCAGATTTAGATGATGCTTTGGAAGATATGAATAAAGCTATAGGACTTGATAATCAAGATCCGGAAAAGTATCTTACCCGAGCAATAATAAATTGCAAAAAAAGTGAATTTCTACCGGCAATTGACGATTTAAATATTGTATTACAGCTTGCCCCCGATAATGAACATGCAAAAGAACTTCGCACATACGCAATAAAATCTCTTGATGAGCAGGGGAAAAACAAATAATAGTTTTAATATTGTATATTATCATGCAAGATGATATAATAAAGCTAAAAAGGAGAGATATATGAAAATAACCGTTGTCGAAGATAGCAAAAACGTAAATTGTGACGTTCTTATCATAAATAAATTTGAAGACAAAGAAACTTCAAATCAATTGGTAAACGAATTTGCCCCGGAAACATTTACAGGCAAGGCCGGTGAAATATTCACCATTCACACCCATAACAAATATCCTTCAACATATATTTTAGCTGTAGGTTTGGGTAAAGAAGAAGAACTTGATAATAATATTATTCGCGAAAACACCGCAAAAGCCATTAAAAAATGTATTGAATTAAAAGCAAAAACTGTGGCTTTTGATATTACAACCGACCAAATGTTTGGGATGTCGATTATCTCAGGAAGCTTTATTGCAAACTATAACTTTGATAAATATAAAACAAAAAAAGAACACAGAATTGAAGAACTGTATTTGTCAAATGTTTCACAACATATTGAGCATGCAAAACATATAGCTGAAGCAGTAGAATTTGCAAGAGATTTGGCAAATGAACCTGCGCAATATGCAACTCCTCAAAGGCTTGCGGAACTTGCACTAAGTTTTGACGGGCTTGATACAAGAGTTTTTGAGAAAGAACAAATCAAAAAAATGGGAATGGGGGCTTTTTATGCGGTATCTAAAGGCAGTGAAGAACCGCCAAAATTTATACATATGAGATACTCTTCCCCAACTCCGCTAAAACGTATTGCAATAATAGGTAAAGGAATATGTTTTGATAGCGGCGGTCTTGATATTAAACCTGCTTCTTCAATGTTGACAATGAAAGATGATATGTCAGGAGCAGCTTGCATTCTCGGAATTATGAAAGTTCTTAGCAAGTTTAAACCTGATATTGAAGTTCACGGCATAATTGCCGCATGCGAAAACATGCCCGGCGCGGAAGCATACAAACCCGGAGATATTTTAACCGCCAAAAACGGAAAAACAATAGAAGTTGATAATACTGATGCCGAAGGAAGATTAACTTTAGCAGATGCTCTTTGCTATGCTTGTGATTTAGAGGTGGATGAAATAATTGATATAGCAACTCTTACGGGAGCTTGCATGGTCGCTTTAGGTAATGCCGCATCAGGCATTATGGGCAACGATTCGGAATTTATCAATCAAATTATTAAAATGGGTTCACTATGCGGAGAAAAATTCTGGGAACTTCCTATGTGGCAAGAATATCGTGATAATATGAAAAGTGATGTTGCCGATATGAAAAATACCGGAACAAGATATGGCGGCGCATCTTCAGCCGGCATGTTCTTAAAAGAATTTGTCAAAGATGATATAAAATGGGCTCACCTTGATGTGGCAGGGACCGCATTCTTGGAAAGTCCACACAAAGAATTCGGAAAAGGCGCAACAGGAGTGGGCGTAAGAACTATTCTTAATTACATCCTCTGCCATTAAATTTCATATATTTAGATGTATAAAAAATGCTCATATCGGTATATATTACTGTTATGAGCATTTTTAAACGCATAAAATATTATTTTCTTTCCCAAAAAGAAAAATATTTGCAAGAAAAACTAAAAAATACAACAAAGCGCACATACCGCAATAAAACCTCAAAAAATGTATTAGGACAAGGCGCCGATTTGATTCTCAACAGTCAAACCCTAAAAATGATTGATGAGGTTAAAAATAAGGTCATGGAAATTGTAAAACAAACAAATTGTGAACCTGATGCACTTTTAAATTATATTAAATCCGCAAAAACCCAAATTTATAAAATAGATAATGCGGATAAATTCCTCAACCTTATTAAGGAAGAAGAGGGTTTGATATATGAAAAACAAGGTTTTGAAGCACTTTATCTGTCTTTAATTACCGGTCAAGGAATAAAATTCAAAACCGAACCAATGTTTGTTATGAGAAACGGAACAATAGACAAATTTTATCTTCTGCATAACTTTTATCGCTGGTATTCTTTGCAATCAGGACTTGAAGGATTTGAATATAAAACCCAAAAATTATTCAAAAAGTTTATATACGAAAATTCAGACAATTTGACCA
>CAMOQI010000025.1 GCA_946622835.1 uncultured Candidatus Melainabacteria bacterium | reverse complement strand
CTCATCCCCTATAAACAATAAAAATATTTACTCCAAAAACAGAGAGGAGGGGATTGTCTTGCTGCGCCTCGCAATAAACGGGTCTACGCATTTTGCTTTTAGTGGCTTTCAGCCACAAGCAAAATTTGCTTCGCCCTCTGCTCGGCTTGCGCTCGAACCACCCACAAGGCTGGCGCCTTGTACGGGGTTCTCATCCCCTATAAACAATAAAAATATTTACTCCAAAAACAGAGAGGAGGGGATTCGAACCCCTGGTGGAATTGCTCCCACACAACCTTTCCAAGATTGCACCTTAAGCCGCTCGGACACCTCTCTATTTCTTTTACCAACTTACTCTATCATAACCATAAACAATCCGCAACATTTTTGCTCTCCCCATAGCAAGTTTTATTTTTACAAACTTTAATAACAGCATGCAAATCCAAAAAATATACCCATCGTACAGCATATATAAAAATCAACCCGAATTAAAAAATCGTACGCAATATAGCCGGATTGCTCCGCAATCTTATGTGACACAATCCCCGTCATATGTGCATCCGAGTTTTGGATCAAATATATTAACAAAATTATTTCCGTCCTGTTGCTCTACCAATGTTTTGTTGAAAGATTTTGAATTCACTGCGCAAGCCTATAACAAACTGCCACAAAAAGTTATAAAAACCCTAAGACAAAGATATTTAGACGGAATAAAAGATATTTATGATAAAGAGTTTTATAACTCTTTAGAATTCTCACATGAAATTGCCGCAAATAGTATAAGGGCGGTTTGTGAAGAATCTTTTGGCAAAGACAACTACAAAATAATAACAATCGGGCGTTCTTTATCTTCTATCGGAAGATATCTCGGTTACAGAATAGGAGAAAAAAATGTCGTAAATATTCCTATGAGTGAAGCTTGCAGATTTAATTCTGATAAATACATAAGAAATCAAAAAAAAGAAAACTTTATTGAATTTAGAAAATTCCTTGAAAATTCAGGATTAAAAAAGGAAGAACTAGAACAAGGAAAACACTACGTAGTAATGGATTATTGTGCCTCCGGTGCATCTTTGAAAGGCGCACACAATCTTCTGAGCTCTCATAAAATTTGGGGCGAACAAAAAAATCTCCACGCCGGAAATATAGAAGATATATTAAATGCTGTTGTTTTTGATGATATTGCAGCAGAACTTGCTTCAAACATATTACTTGTTGACCTTCACAAATCACAATTCAAAATGTTGTCTTTTGTTGATAAGTGTTTATCTTTGAAAAAAACCAATGAAGCAATTATCAACAAAAACACGGTTGCTGAAGATATAAAATTAATTTGGTTTAAGTTGTTGGATAATGCAGTTACCGGAAAAATCGTACATGTGCCTACCGTTGAATCTTTCCCGTTTGGGTAATAATATTTAAGTTTAAATAAATTAACAAACTGGCAAAAGTTTTTTTTCTTTGTTTTATACAAAATGACACAAGGAGTATGAATGATTCAAAAAATCACAACGATAAGTCATAATTTTTATAAAGGTTTAAGTGCCAATACATATTTTGACGGGAAATTCCTGAAAAGAGGAGAAGAGTTGGTTTCCGGACTTTTTATGACCAAATTAAAAAGCGGGAAAAATCTGTTTGCCAAATATGAAAACGGCTTATTGAAAACAGTACAGTTAAATTCCGGCGGGAAAAAAATACATAAGACTTACCATTATAATCAAGAAGGTAAACTTCTAAAAGTTATTAAAAACGGAGATGAAGTTTTTAATAAAAATTGCGGTTATGTGGAATCAGATACAATATCTTTTTATGAAGTAACAAATAAAGGAATTGAGCTTGGGTACAACAGCGAAGGTGAAAAAATTACAGCAGTAATTAAACCGAAATATTTAAGATCTTTATTTACCAGAGTTAATAATGTAGTTCAAGAAATGCGATACAGAATCACTAATATCACATCCGATGCCCATAATTGGTATATAACTCAGGGCAAAGACCCTAATAATACAGGTAATCAAATTGAAACGGAATTTATTAAAAAATTTGTGCGAAATAAGACAAACGGGAATTTAGAAATTACATCGATCCCGAAAAAAAATATTACGCATATTGTAGAAAAAGATAAAGACGGCAGGATTCTTTCAACAGTTAAAACAATATTTAATAAAAATGAACAACCGATATGGGTTAAGGAGCTTGATGCTAACAGAAAATTAATTTTTGAAAGAAAGATTACCTACAATGATGACGCCAACAAAATAGCCGAACTCATTTATGACTCTCGTCAAGAAATTCCTTTTTATAAATATACAGCATTTTCTCCTGACGAATTGATTCTGCAGTCTAAATTATTTGATAAGAATAAAAATTTAATGTCTGTTCATGAAAATATCTTTGATAATTCCGGCAGAATAATAGAATCTAAAATATCGGATGCTAAGGGTAATATCTTAGAAAAAGAAGTATTTAAACGTGATAAAAACGGGGTTTTGATATCTTCTCATTATGTTGGTGCGGATGCTGACGGTCTTTTGGAAAGCTATTCTATTTATAAAAACGGAGTAGTTATTAAAGAAAAAGAACGATTTTCTGACTTTATTGAAGATTCTTTATATGATGTAAATAAAAAACTTTTGGAATACAAAGTAAGTGATACTAAAGGTAATCTGTTGAAGATTTTTAATCATATGTACAGCGCAAAAGGTAATCTTAAAAAAACAATACGTAAAGATGCTAATGGTGGTATTTTATATACGATTAACCATAAAAGAATAACGAAAAAAGATAAATATATTCAAGAACGTATATTTAAAGACAAAAACGATAAATTTATAATAAAAGAGCGTGTAACCTATAATCAAGAAGATACACAATATTCATATTTTGATGAACAAAATAAATTAGCATCCCCGAAAAATTTTTTGAAATATCTAAATGACTAAAAAATTATTTTTTCATTTTATTTACAAGTTTTTCTAACCAAGAACCTTCATTTGGATATTCAATGTTTTGTGCAAGTTTAGATGACATTTGGAAAGTATCGGATTCGTTTCCTTGTCCGAAAAGACTGCCATGGTTTTCATTTTCTTTTTTACGGCGACCACCCATCATATAGCCGGTGTTACCACCGCTGCCGCCATCATTATTCATGTTAGCCGCTGCTTTGATTATAGGCTGTGATCTTCCGATGTTTACATCAAAACTCATTGTCCCAATTCCTTATTGTTTTCCCTTATATATATAAAGTATTTTTTGTGAAGATTTTTTACAAATTCTTACAAAAATATTACTTTTTGTAACATATTTTTTCATGCTTGAAATTATGGATATTTTAATACGTTAATATATTTAAGAGAGAATTTGAGGCGTTCAATGTCAATAAAAATTAATACCGATTTAGAATACTTAATAATGCGATTGAACATCCCGCCATCCAGAGTGGAGGAATATCAGGATAAGACAATCGAAGAAATTCTTGATGCGGAATCGGCATTGGGTAATCAGGCTGCAATTAAAATGGCGGCTGATATGTTCACTGATGTGAATATGCTTATTGAACTATTCCAATTATCCGACCCTGAAAATAAACTGGCTATTCTTAAAGCAATGACCTCAACTCAATTGGAAAAACTTATTCCGATGCTTGAAACAAAAGAGATGGTTCAAGGATTGAATTTCTTCACACAGGCAAGTTTATTGGATATGTTAAAAGATATTCCGAAAGAAGAATTGTTAAAGGTAGTTTTCCAAATGTTTTCGGAAAATCAGGTGGTTGAATATATGCCTGAAGAAGAATTGGATAAACTTTTAACAGGCACCGATATGGATAAAGATAAGTTGCTGGAAGCTTTAAAATATATTCCTGAAATGTATTTGCAGCAAATAATAGAAAGCATAACAGGAGAAGAAGTTCAAGGCAGTTCAAGTGATTTGGTAAGGCAAATAGCACAGTTTGGTGATCAAGATTACAAAAATGCTATTATGAACCTTCAACCGACCCAAAAACGCCAATTGACCTTCATTCTGACTAATCAAGAAAACAAATTATACGAAAAATTTGATACAAGCGCATATACTCACATAATTAACCGTGAACGTGATAAAGAAGAAACAGTTAAGGCTATGAGTGTTATTAAGCCTGAACATTTGGAAAAAATGCTAAAAGAGCTTCCTCAGGATTTGTTATCCGTTGTGATAACTCAAATTGATACCGAAAAATTTGCTGATGCTTTGATAAATAAATTCCCTGAACTTCTTGCAAAGTTTGTTGCCGGTTAGGGGGGTAAATATAGCTACCAACCGTGGTTTATGTTGTGGGTCTGACGCGCTCCGCAAGGGGTTCATGGTCTGACGGGGCAAAATGCTACCAACCGCCTCAAATCTTGCATGTCATTCTGAGGGGGGGGTAAATATTGCTACCAACTGCCTTATATTTTGCATGTCTAATGCGCTCCGCGAGGGGTTCATGGTCGGACGGGGCAAAATGCTACCAACCGCCTTATATTTTGCATGTCATTCTGAGGGAGTGAAACGACCGAAGAATCTATATAACATCAGATCCTTCGGCTAAAGCATCAGGATGAAGTAAATCGTCATTCTGAGAAAATAGAACCTTATGAACATTATGATAGTACGTTAGGCAGATATGTTTATGAAATTTAATTTTTAAACAACAGATAGCTAATTGCTGAATTTGTGCGTAAAACTGCAATCAAAACAAGCTTTGCTGATCTGATATGTTTTTATAACCAAGGTGTCTATAGCCTGCAGGGGAGACTTTTCTGCCTCGGGGGGTTCTTTGAAGTAAGCCCGCTTGGAGTAAAAACGGTTCACACACATCTTCCAATGTTCGCACATCTTCTCCGAGTGCTGCAGCTATTGTTTCTATTCCGACAGGGCCGCCATCGTACTTATCTATTATTAGTTTTAAAAGATTTCTGTCTGTTGTATCAAGTCCAAACTCATCAATTTTTAATATATCTAAAGATTTATTCGCGACAGATTCCGTAATTTTACCGTTATGTTTAACCAAAGCATAATCGCTGACTCTTTTAACAAGTCTGTTTGCAATACGCGGGGTGCCTCTTGATCGTTTTGCAATAGCATATGCCCCTGCTTCATCTATTTCTATTTTTAAAATATCTGCAGTGCGTTCAACAACTTGAGCAAGTTCGTCTTGTGAATAAAACTCAAGTCTGTGGATGATTCCAAACCTATCCCTTAGCGGGCCTGATAATTCTCCGGCCTTTGTTGTTGCTCCAATCAATGTGAATTTTGGCAGCGGAAGCCGTAAGGTTTTTACTGTTTGGCTTTTCCCCGTTGTCATATCAAGGTAAAAATCTTCCATTGCAGGGTATAGAATTTCTTCTGTCACCCTGTTAAGTCTGTGAATTTCATCGATAAATAAAATTTCTCCCCCTTTTAAGGACATTAAAATTCCGACAATATCTCGAGGACGCTCAAGAGCAGGCGCAGAGGTAATTTTTATATCTGCTCCCATTTCTTGTGCAATAACACCTGCAAGAGTAGTTTTCCCAAGTCCCGGAGGCCCGTAAAATAACAGATGATCAAGCGGCATTTCTCTTTTTTTTGCTGCCTGAATTGTAATTTTTAGTGTATCTTTTATTCCGGCTTGTCCGATATATGAGTCAAAAGATTTTGGTCGGATAGTGTTTTCAAAATTCCTGTCAGTATCTGATTCTTCAGGTTCCACTATAGGATTTTTCTCCTCTTTTGCCCTAATCGTTTTAAAATCATTGTCATCTGCAATTATACTCATATCATTATTTTAGCATAAAAGTTAGAATAGGGGAAGAATGTAGCACTCAATAGAAATATCATCTTTTTGTATTAGTTTAAATTTGGTATGGTGTGATATAATACTTTTACTATGGAATGTCCAAAATGTGGAGCCCAAATAAGTGATCATGCGATGGTGTGCCCGAATTGTAAGAAGGTGCTCAAAATCGTATGTCCTGTTTGCAGAACAATTAATGATAAAAACGTCTGCAAAAATTGCGGTGAGATTTTGGTTACAAAGTGTCATAAATGCGGTAAAATTAACCTGCTTAAAAATCGGAAATGTATTAAATGCGGATATGATAATGAAATAAGTGCGGTCCAAAATGAATCCAATTTTGAAAGTTTCGCTGTTGTAAGGATTGATTTTCCAAACAGTGACATTATTAAAGCCAATTTTGATTCAAATAAATTGTATGAAAAATTTCGCAAGAATTTTGACAAGCTTATAAACGGCTACTGTGAATCTATAGGTGTAAGACGTCAAATAGTAAACAAAGAAGTTTATATTATAAGATTTAATAAAGAATACACACTGACAGCATCCGCGAATTCCGCAATACAAGCGACTATTGAGCTTTTAAATATTGTTACTCGTATTAACGTCAAGCTTTTGAAAAAGAAAAATGTTGCACTTAAGTGTAATTTTTCTATAATGAAGCGCAATGCCGATAAAAACCCGTATGATATTGATACAAAATTCCAGGCGAATATGGTTTATCAGTCTTCTCCAAAGGAAATGCGAGCTTTGGATTCGTTTCAGGTAATTACGGATGAAAGTTTCTATGATATTTATCAAGGGCATTACAAGATGGAATCTTTAAACTCAGTTCTTGTGGAAGGAGTTATGAAAAGATTCTATGAAATGGATCTTAAAGAATATGTTAATATAAGTGAGATGTTAAGAGAAGAGGCTATCAAAGAACATGAGGATGAAATTGAAATCCCTAATTTTGTTCAAACAGGTTTAAATGAGCAAGAACAGCTTACTCAAGAAGCATTAAAGATTGCAAACGAACTTACGGACGATCAAATTTATGATATTGAAATGATTAAATTTGAGAAGATAAATTGCTCTTTTATAAGAACGGAGAGTATAAATGTTTTGGATTGCGTTGTAAAAACACTCGAGCAGGTGCCAAAGGGGGTTATGGCAATTCGGGCAAAAGATATTTATCAGCCGTATACATTGAAGCTATTGTCTGCGGTTGATGAAATGGGAATATATGATAATGTTATTCCGATAACTTGTCATGATGATATGAAATATTCTCCATACTCTTTCTTTAGGGAGATGCTGTCGTCAATATTTGAATATACGGTTTCTCAAAAATTGTTTGACAAAAATGATTTTTCAATGTTTAGAACAATTGATCCGTCGGGTTTGGTTAAGGATTTAGTATGCCTTAATGAGCGTCCTATGCAGAATATGGAGCAAACAAGACAGCAATATTGCGATGTGTTTTTGAATTTGTTAAACGCTATTCCAAATACGTTGATATATATTGAAAATTTTGAAAAAATCGACTCAAGCTCATTATTTATTCTTGAGCAATTATTTGACCATGTGGATGATTTGAAGGTAAGTTATTTAATTTCTTATGACAGAGAATATTCACTCCATAAGAATATGCACTTCTTACTGTCAAGACCTTATTATACGGAAGTTTCATTATTGCCGACACCATTTGAAATAATAGTCGGACAAAATGTTGATTTCTATAAAAATATCTTAAACGATTTTTATTTTCAAAGAATTGCAAAATATGCGTATGGCAGTCCGTTGTTTTTGGATTTTGCAGTTCAATATCTTGTTGAGTCTGAAGTTTATGAATATACCGAAGATTCAATAATGTTGGTTAATCCGAAAACTATTGTTATTCCGTCAGGTCTGGAAAAACTTATTAAGCGGCGATTGGATTTATTGAAAGATAATGAAATTACTCTTAAATTTTTGACTGCGCTGGTGCTTTTGGGAACGAGGATTGATGAATTGACGGTAGAATCACTCGGTATTGAGGATTGGCAAAAGATTGTTCAAGAATTGGCGGATATGGGTTATATTTATTCTTATAATAATTGTATTTATTTCTGTAATTATAATATAGTCAGAAAATGTTTGCTGGAAGTGATTTCTGAATCTCAGCTTGAAAGTATTGCAGGTGAATTATTTGAAAAAGTTTTTGTAGATAATATGCCAAATCCTGTGAAAGCGTATTTATATGATGTAAGACATGACGGTGAAAAAGTCATTATTGAATGGGAAAGTCTTGCAAATATTAACCTTTCTATGGGGGATTTTGCATCTTATCTGAATTGTTCATCACAGATTGTTAAATCTTTGGATAAATATGCTAAAGATTGGTCTTTGGAAGATTTGGCAAAATATAAATATACATTGTATGAAAATGTTGCAAATAATATGATTGAATATAATCCTGATGAAACAAGAGAGCTTGCACAA